>NZ_JBFPJH010000361.1:0-3098 GCF_040838255.1 Bacillus sp. C30
GTAGAATGTTCTTTTGCAAACATAACTAACTCTGGTACAAGTTCAACCGTAGTCATTTTCACTTGTAACCTAGACATCGCCCTTGCAAATCTACCATTTCCTGCTCCTAGTTCTAACATCGCTTGAAATGGATGACCAACTTGTTCTTGAACTTCTTTAGCAACCTGCTCTAACCAGCTTTCTGTATTGATATCGTAATTCGACAGTTCGAATTGTTTTTGGTAAAATTCCTTCACATTTAATTCGTTCATTATTATTCTCCTCCTGCACTAGATTTTTCTGCTACAGGTGAGAAACTAAATTTCTGACACCCATGAAAAAAACCATTTTTATTTCTCTATATTTATGATTTATCAAAATAATAAGAATTTTGAAATTACCAATATGAAAAGCAGATAATGGTCGATTCCACTATCTGCTCTATAGCTGCTTTTATTTTCCTTGTTGATACTCCACCCAATCACCAGAAATGATGACTTTCTTTAGCATCTCTTTATCTTGAGCAATATACACAAATGCACGTATTTCTCTATCACCTAAATAAATCGTTTCGGTGATTCGGTCATATAAATCACTCTCTGCATTACCTGTGTATTCTTCAAGTTCATCTAACTTTTGCAGAACATCATCATTTACTTCATAAACTTCTCCGTATACTTTGTCCTCATTTGAACAAATCATCGCAGGGTACCCTTCGTATGTATCAAATAATTTACCATACGTCCATGCTTCGTCTGCGATGCATATTGCACCTTGCATAAAATGAGCATTCGTTTGCTCTTTTCTTAACGTGCCATACACGAAAACGTGATGCATAAATCCCTATCCCCTTTATATGTCTCTACTTTCTAATTTGTAAATAAGCACGAATCATAAAGTAACTCACTTCATTTGGAAGTTGGTCCTTAATCGATTTCAGACCACCCTCTGCATTTTGCACGGCAGTTTCAATCAGTGATTCATATTCTGCAGGAACAAAACTGTTCCAGTCTACTTCCATTCCATCTTCAAAGCAGCGAATTAAATGATTTTCAATTGTTTGTCTTGATAAGCTACGTTCTTTAGCAATTTCATCTAGATCAATGCCTTGTTTATACATTTCATACGTTTCTAAATGAGAATTCGCTGACGCTTTTCCTGATTTTTTACTCTCTGAAACAACTTCAGTTTTAATTGTTTCCGCATAGTTTGGGTTATCCTCAATAAAGTGCTGAACTGCTTGTAAGAAGTGAGACCCGTACTTCACAAGTTTGTGTTCTCCGATTCCTTTTACAGTTAGGAGTTCGGAGTCACTTTGTGGCATTTTCGCACACATATCTTTTAACGTTTGGTCAGAGAAAATAACGAACGGTGGTACACCTTCTCCTTGTGCAATTTCTTTACGCACTTCACGAAGCACTTCAAATAAAGGATGGTCTTGAACAATTTGTCTCGTTTCTACTCGTTCTTTGCGTAAAACATTCTCTTTACCAAGTAATACTTCTTTTCCTTTTTCCGTTACTTTTAATGTTGGATACGTACCATGTTCAACTGCAATTAACTCATCTGAAATTAAAAACTCAATAAACTCACTGACTTCTTTTACACTACGGTTTGATAAAAGACCGTACGTTGGCAAAGTATGAAAATTAAATTCAATGACTTTCTTATTTTTAGATCCAGTTAATACTTGTGCAATCATTTGCTTTCCGAATCGTTGGTTCGTCCTAATCATACAAGATAGTACCATTTGGGATTCTCTCGTCACATCGATACTTTCACGGTCGTCCGTACAATTACCGCAGCGACCACAATCTTCCTTCGGCTCTTCTCCGAAGTATTGCAAAATAAATGATTGTAAACATTGTTCTGTATGACAGTAATCGGTCATATTTTGGAGTTTTTCAAGCTCATTTGAAAAACGTGATTCTCCAGTTGATTGATCGATTAAAAAGCGTTGTACTTGCACATCTTGAGAAGAATATAACAAAATACATTCACTATCTAATCCATCACGACCAGCACGTCCTGCTTCTTGATAGTAACTTTCCATATTTTTTGGAAGTTGATAATGGATAACGTAACGTATATTCGATTTATCTATACCCATTCCAAATGCAGATGTTGCCACCATAACACTTATTTCATCTCGTAAAAAGAGTTCTTGCTGTTCATTTCGATCGTGGTCGCTCATACCAGCATGATATTTCGATACAGAAACTCCTGCTTTCCCTAAATCTTCATATAACTGATCGACAACTTTTCTTGTAGCTGCATATATAATCCCAGATTCCTTCTGATTTTGACGAATATAATCCGCTAAATAAGCATTACGATCCTGTCCTTTAATGACAGAGAATGATAAGTTCTCGCGCTCAAACGTTGTCATAATCGTGTTTTCTTGATTAATTCCAAGCGTGTTGCAAATATCTTCACGAACTTGTGGTGTTGCCGTAGCAGTTAACGCTAATACGAGCGGCTTTTCTGGAAGATAATCTAATATGCGATGTATATGTAAATAACTAGGACGGAAATCATGTCCCCACTGCGAAATACAGTGCGCCTCATCAATTGCAATCATCGGGATTTTCATATCGATAAGTTGATCAACAAATTCCATTGAATCAAGACGCTCAGGCGCCACATAAAGTAACTTATAATGGCCTTGTTTCGCTAATTGAATTCGTTGATTTGCTTCTGTAATAGAAATAGAACTATTAATATAAGTCGCTGAAATACCGTTTTGTACTAATGTATCTACTTGGTCTTTCATAAGTGAAATCAAAGGTGAAATAACTAATGTCGTTCCTTCGAATACTAATGCGGGAATTTGATAACAAATTGACTTACCACCACCCGTAGGCATAATACAGACTGTATCTTTCCCATCTAATACATTTTTAATTGTTTCATCTTGTCCTCTTCGGAATGACGAATAACCGAAATAAGACGCTAAAAGTTCTTGTGCTTTTGTAAACAAAAAAGAGTCACCTGCTTTTCTTTATCTTTCATCTATTCCCATTATATCATCAAACTGATTCTCGCCACTTTGAATTTTATAAGTATTTGAGTTCTATTTGCTTCCTACGTTTTCCAACATAAAAAAACAAATCTAGTAC
>NZ_JBFPJH010000362.1:0-3079 GCF_040838255.1 Bacillus sp. C30
TTTCTATTATATACGGTTATGGTTTGATAATAAGTCATTAGGGGAAGGGATATAGATGATGGAATTCCAATTTACAAAACGTGCATATAAAATATTGGAGATTGCAGCAGAAGAGGCTGAGTGTAGTAAAGGTATTATCCATCCAGTTCATCTATTTATAGGAGCTTGTAAGGAAGGTACTGGAGTTTGCGCGGAGTTACATATGTATTTATTTCACACGGTGGGTATGGATTTTTTAGCAAAGATATCGTTACTCCAACAATATTATGCAAATGAAATAGAATACATAAATGTTGGGGAGTTTAAAGTTTCAAATAAGACGATAGAAGTTTTAAAAGTAGCGAAGAAACGGATGGAACGTTTTCAGCAAATAGTAATAAATGAAGGGCATGTTTTATATGCAATTTTTCAAGGGGATACAGTTATTGATAAGGTTATAAGTGAAAAGATGAAAAAAGATCTATTGCAAATTACATCTGAACCAAGAGACTTGACGGTTGCATTAACAATATTTGATCCTATTTGTAATAGTTTAAGCTGTAATATTAGAAAAGCGATCTCTTCTGATTTTGAAAAGTTGGCACGTTTTGTTAAGGATGAATTTGGTGAGCGTTGGTTAAAATCTTTAGATTATGGATTTCGGACATATAAAGAAGAGTTACCTATTTTTATTGCTGAACAAGGAGGAGAAATCATTGGTTTCGCTTGTTACGATGTTGTGAGAGGAAAGAAAGGGTTGTTTGGCCCGATGGGTACAGCGAAACATAATCGTGTGAACGGTGTTGGGAAGACGTTATTGAATCATTGTTTATATAACATGAAGAAAAGCGGATATGAGTATGCAATTATAGGACAAGCAGGTCCGATTGAGTTTTACGAGCGATGCTGTAATGCACGTTTAATACCCATAGGAGATAATTAACTCTATCCCTTTGCAAAGAATGCAAAGGGATAGAGTTTTATTATGTATAAAGCAAATTACTAAACTTTTTCTAGAAAACGGTGTAGAATGGGTATCGAATGAAAGAAGGTGTGAAAATGGCCAGCTGGAAACGAAATTTAATGATTTGTTGGCTAGGTTGTTTTACCACTGCAGCCGGTATGAGTTTAGTAATTCCTTTTTTATCTTTTTATATTGAGGAATTAGGGGTGACCGGCACTTCTAGTATTGCACAGTGGTCGGGACTTGCATTTGGTGTGACATTTTTAATGGGTGCGATCGTATCACCAATATGGGGCCAGCTTGGTGATATACATGGTCGGAAATTGATGCTTATACGTGCGAGCCTTGGTATGGCGATAATTATGACGCTTATGGGGTTTGTGACAGATGTGTATCAATTAGTCGCACTTCGGTTTTTAATGGGATCGGTATCAGGTTTCCTTTCTACAGCGATGACACTTATTGCTGCAGAAACTCCGCAAGAACATTCAGGTTGGGCAATTTCTACAATCTCAACTGGAGGCGTGAGCGGTTCATTACTTGGGCCGATACTCGGAGGTTATTTGTCAGAGTTAATCGGAATGCGCCATGTTTTTCTAGTTACAGGAGCTTTCTTATTCCTGTCCTTTCTTATCGTCTTTTTCTTCTTACATGAGGAGAAACATTCTGCTAAAGAAAAAAAGGCACAGCCGAAAAAAGTATGGACGATGGTCCCTGCAAAACATTTAATAATAAGTTTATTTGTAGCAACGTTTATTATTCAGCTTGCAAATATGTCGATTCAACCTATTATTACGTTGTACGTAAAGCATTTGGCAGGACCAGGAACAGATCATATTGAAATGCTTGCAGGTGCAGTCATGTCTGCGACAGGATTAGCAGTTATTTTAGCAGCTCCTAAGCTAGGAAGATTATCAGATCATATTGGACCTCAAAAAACGTTAGTTGTAGCGTTGTTTGCTGCAGGAATTATTTTTATTCCGCAAGCATTTGTAACCTCAGCTTGGCAACTATTAATTCTTCGCTTTTTATTAGGTATTGCACAAGCAGGACTATTACCTTCCGTACAAACTCTACTAAAATAACATACGCCAACCCATGTAACGGGACGAATATTTGGATATAATCAATCGTTTCAGTTTTTAGGAAATATGATTGGGCCAGTACTTGGTGGACAAATTGCAGCTCATGCAGGCTTCCAATATGTTTTCTTCTCTACATCATCACTATTATTTATTGCGTGCATTTGGGTTTATTTTCATAGTAAGAACGAAGAGGTATCAGAGAAACGACATTTGGAAGTTAGTTAACTATGTGAATGAAAAACAGAAAAAGGATGAAGCAATATTGCTTCATCCTTTTTCATTAAAATTGAAGGCAAAGATAACTTAATGTACCAAGCTCGTAGCTACGGTGAATGACCGTACCGTCGTTCTCACCACTACCCATCGCGATAAATAGAGGAACAAAATGTTCCGCTCTTGGTACAGCTAATTGTGCATGAGGAGCATTTCTTTCCCAGTTAAACAATGCATCTTTATCGCTAGTATGCATATGATTTATAATCCAATCATCAAATTCAATCGCCCATTGTTCCGGAGTTGTTTCATTCCATTTTAATGCTCGTAAATTATGAACAGTAACTCCGCTGCCGATTACTAAAATATCTTCTTGTCCAAGTCCTTGTAGTGCCTCTCCAATTTCAAATTGTTCTTTTGCAGGAAGGAATGGATTTACTGATATTTGTACGACAGGAATATTGGCTTCTGGGTACATACGATGCAGGAGTGTCCATGAGCCATGATCTAAACCTCTCGTCATATTATGATGGACTGGAATGCCTTTGTTTTTAAATTTTGTTTCTAGCATAGACGCAATGCTAGAAGAGCCTTTCGCATGATATTTGATTTCGTATAACTCAGGAGGAAAACCTCCAAAGTCATAAATTGTTTCATATACTTCATCTGAAGAGGAGATCGTTAATACTTCACTTTCCCAGTGAGCGGTAAAAATAACAATAGCTTTCGGTTTATATGTTTCTCCAAGTGTCTTTAAAAAGCGTGTATAGTCTGTATCTTGAATAGCAAGCATAGGTGATCCATGTGCTAAAAATAGTGAGGGCATCATGATTAAAAC
>NZ_JBFPJH010000363.1:0-3075 GCF_040838255.1 Bacillus sp. C30
TTTTAAAACAGTATATGCTCTTTCGGAGACACCCCGTTTCGAAAATGAAACAAATTATCTGGTTATGTGTAAATTTCATTGTCCAACTTGGACACCCCATTTCATGATGACTTCACTATGTTGTTGTACTCATCAATTGGTGGTTGCTTTTTCAATGTGTTCCTTCTTCACTAATTATGATGTCCGCTTTCGTAAAAATATATGCCAAGAAATTTAAATTTTTTTTAAGACATCGATACTATGTAGTACAGCCCCATTTTTGGTAAGATGAATGTAGAATGAATACTAATGAAGAAAGTGGTGTCGTATGAGCGAGTTATTGCGTGTAGAAAATGTTACAGGAGGATATACGAAACGACCTGTACTGCAAAATGTTTCGTTCTCTGTTAATAAAGGCGAACTTGTCGGCTTGATCGGTTTAAATGGAGCCGGGAAAAGTACGACAATTAAACATATCATCGGTTTAATGGAGCCGAAAAAAGGAACTGTCACAATTAACGGGAAAACAATTCGTGATGATATGACAGCGTACCGTTCTAGTTTCTCCTTCATTCCAGAAACGCCAGTATTATATGATGAGTTAACGTTAGAAGAGCATTTGAAATTAACAGCGATGGCGTACGGTGTAGATGAAAAACAATATGAAGAACGCGTAGGGCAACTATTACAAGAGTTTCGCATGAAAAATCGCTTAAAATGGTTTCCGTCTCATTTCTCAAAAGGGATGAAACAAAAAGTGATGATTATGAGTGCATTTTTAGTTGAACCATCTCTTTACATTGTGGACGAACCTTTCGTTGGGCTTGATCCGTTAGCGATTCAATCACTTCTTCAAATGATGGATCAAATGAAAAAGAGTGGTGCGGGCATCTTAATGAGTACACATATTTTAGCGACAGCAGAGCGCTATTGTGATTCATTCATTATTTTGCATCAAGGTGAAGTGAGAGCGATGGGAACATTATCAGAACTTCAATCCGGGTTTAATATGCCTGGTGCAACGCTTGATGATATTTATATTGCGTTAACGAAGGAAGAAGATTATGAATAGCACAGCGTTATGGAAAGAACGATTTCGGCACTTTCTAAAAGAAGTTCGTACATATAGTAAATACGTATTTAATGATCATTTGAAATTTATTTTCGTATTTATCATCGGCGCAGGAGCGTATTATTACCAGCAATGGTTACAAACGTTAACACCTTCGTTTCCGACAGCGATTGTTATGGCAGTCTTACTTGGCCTCGTATTAACAGCTGGGTCAGTCCAAACGTTATTAAAAGAAGCAGACCTCGTGTATTTGCTGCCAGTTGAAGAAAAGTTAAAGCCTTACTTTACGAAGGCATTTCTCTTTACGTTTATGATTCAGTTATACATAATCGCAATGGTAGCAGCTGCGCTTGCCCCGTTATATTTCCAGCAAATGAAACAAACAGGTGCCAATTACATATGGATTGTAATCGCGTTTGTCATTGTAAAAGCGTGGAATTTATTCGTAGCGTGGGAAAAATCATTTTTAACAGATCAAAATGTACAAAGAACGGATTGGTTTATTCGTTTTATTTTAAACGGCTTATTTGTGTACGTCCTTGTAGAACGTACTTCAGTCATTTTTACCGGTGTGATTGTCTTTTTAATGGCGCTATACCTTGTTGTTATGCATCAAAAGGTGAAGGGAAAGCCGCTAAACTGGGAGTATTTAATTTCTGAAGAAGGTAAAAAAATGATGCTGCTATACCGCATTGCGAATATGTTCGTTGATGTACCAGCGTTAAAAGAGAGAGTATCACGTAGGAAATGGCTTGATTTCATTCTTTCGATGATCGGTGAGAAACGTACATATTTATACTTATATACGAGAACATTTTTAAGATCGGGTAACTATTTCGGATTATATATGCGTTTACTCGTTCTTGGGGGAATTATTCTTTACTTTATCCCATTTTTATATGGACGTTTTATCGTAAGCCTTGTTTTCTTATACTTAATCGGCTACCAGCTCTTAACCCTTTGGAAACATCACCGTATGAAAGTTTGGCTTGATTTATATCCGGTAGGGGGAGACGAGAAGAAGAGAGATTTTCTTACTTTATTAAATGCGATTCTTATTATCGGCAGTGCTGTATTTACAATTTTATTTGCACTTGCGACGAAAGATTTCATAATGACCGGCATTTTATTTGTCGTAAGCATATTATTTAGTATTGGTTTCGTTTATCAATACGGTGCGAAGCGCATTGAGCGTTTAAACTGAAAGGAATGAACCTATGATTACATATGAAGAGAAGGTTATAAAAGAATTGGAGCAGTGGAAAGCTACATTCATGAAAGATTCTTCTATGATGACACGGTTCTCTAAAAAAGTGCAGGTGAAAGTGCAACAACTAGTGCCCGCGAAAGTGCAAAAGGTACTAACAGAAACGATTCGGATGATGGTGCAAACAATTAGTGCTGGATCAAACTTCATAAAACCGAAGCTAAAAGAAACGAACTGGTCACTGCAAAGAAGAGACGATGAAGTACGTAAAAAAATGGATGAGTACAAAAAAGTCGCAGCGGCAGAAGGAGCCGGAACGGGAGCAGGTGGTATTCTCCTCGGTCTTGCCGATTTCCCGTTATTACTTACTATTAAAATAAAATTTTTATTCGATGCAGCAACATTGTACGGATTTGATACGAGTAAAAAAGAAGAGCGCCTTTTTATTCTTCACGTTTTCCAGCTTGCTTTTTCAAGTGACGATTACCGAAAAGAAGTATGGAAAGCGATTGAAACGTGGGATACAGAAGAAGAAAATCATATGGACTGGGAAAAGTTCCAAACAGAATACCGAGACTATATCGATTTAGCAAAAATGCTCCAGCTCGTCCCAATCATCGGTGCCCCAGTTGGCGCATATGCGAATTATCAATTGTTGCAAAGGCTTGGGGAAGTAACGATGAATTGTTATCGTATGCGATTGCTTAATAGAAATTAATTTGTTTTACAAAAAGCATCCTAAATTACACATTTAGGATGCTTTTTTTTATTTTTATTCATATTTTTAATTTTTTTACCAATAATATACAGATGAAGT
>NZ_JBFPJH010000364.1:0-3070 GCF_040838255.1 Bacillus sp. C30
CTATATTTGTTTTTACCATTATTTTAGGGGCAGGATTATTAAAAGCTCCTCATGTTTTTATAAAAGTTTTTAATGTATTTGGAAAGCTTATAATGAGTTTGAGTACTGTTGGATTAATTTTACAAGGTATAGATGTGATATTTGGTGTAAGGCTTGTCTCTGGCTTAGCGCCACTATCTGAATCTACTGTTATAGTAGGCAAGATCGCATTTGTTTTAGGTGGAGCATATCCTATGCTAGCACTTATTAATCGAATTTTTAAAAATAGTTTTAAAGAAATAGGGGATAAATTTGGGATTAATTCAGTGTCAGTAGCAGGCATTCTAGGAAATTTGGCTAGTAATCTGTTGATATTTGGAACATATAAGGAAATGAATCCTAAAGGAAAGGTGGTATGTACTGCCTTTGGAGTAAGTGGATCATTTGTATTTGGTGGTCAATTTGGATTTGTGTCAGGAGTGGCCCCAGAAATGTTAGGAGCGTTTATAATATCAAAGCTTACAGCCGGAATAATTAGTATAGTACTAGCCGTATGGCTGTATGATCGTGAAAGTAAAGAATTTAGTCTTAAGGAAAATGGAGGTATTAGTAATGAATATCAGGGATAGGGTTGAAAAGTTAAGACAGCTAATGAAAGAAAATCAAATGGATGCTTATATAATTCCCAGTTTTGATGCACATCAGAGTGAATATGTAGCAGAACATTGGAAATGTAGACAATGGATATCAGGATTTACAGGGTCTGCAGGTACTGTAGTTATTACATTAAAGGATGCGGGGTTATGGACAGATGGTAGATACTATATTCAAGCTGAAAAGCAGCTTGAGGGCTCAGGAATCAGATTATTTAGAATGGTGGATCCAGGGCTACCACTTTATACAGAATGGCTAGCAGATGTTCTTAAAGAAGGAAGCTGTGTAGGATTTGATGGAAATGTTTTTTCAATTAATATGGTTAAAAAGATGGAAAAAGATCTAAAAGCAAAGAAAATCGTATTAAAAATGAATCAAGATTTAATTGGTGATCTGTGGGAAAATAGACCGGAGATTCCTAAAGGACCAATTTTTACTCATGACGTAAAATATGCAGGGAAATCACGAGTAGAAAAATTAAATGAAGTAAGAGCAGAAATGAAAAATAAAGGAGCAAATTATTATATTTTAACTTCACTTGATGAAATTGCATGGCTTTTGAATATAAGAGGGGCCGATGTGCCTAACAATCCAGTTGTAATAGCTAATGTAATCGTAGCAGAACAAAAATGTTATTTATTTATTGATTCTTGCAAGGTTCCCTCTTTGGTTAAATTAGAACTGGAGGCTGAAGGAATCGAGTTGAAAGCGAATCATGAAATACAAACATTCTTAGAAAATATTTCAAGTGAAGATGCTATTATTTTAGATACGAATAGAACTAATATCCGATTATATAATGCCATTAACAATAATACAAAAAAAATTGAAAGTCCTAACATCACGACTAATTTAAAAGCTATTAAAAATGAAGTTGAGATAAAAAATTTAAAATGGTGTGAAATAAAAGATGGTTTAGCCATGGTGAAATTTATAAAATGGCTAAAAACCTTTGTAGATAAAGAAGAAATTACAGAGATTACTGCAGAAGAAAGATTAGAAGATTTCAGAAGGGGGCAGGAAGGATTTGTTGGACCTAGCTTTGATACGATAGCAGGTTATAAAGAACATGCTGCGATGATGCATTATAAAGCTAATAAAGAAACGCAATATACTCTTAAGAATGAAGGTCTTTTTTTAATTGATTCAGGCGGACAGTATTATGATGGAACAACAGATACTACACGAACGATTGTTTTAGGAAAACTTACCGATGAACAAAAAAGAGATTTTACTTTGGTGTTAAAAGGATTTATTGCATTAAGTTCAGTAAAATATTTATATGGAGCAACAGGCTCTAACTTAGATATTTTAGCAAGACAACCAATTTGGCAGTATGGTTTGGACTATAAATGCGGGACAGGACATGGAGTAGGTTTTTTCTTGAATGTTCATGAAGGGCCACAAAGCATAAGGAATAATAATAATGTTCTATTAGAAAAAGGCATGATTATTACGAATGAACCAGGAATATACCTAGAAGGTAAATATGGCATAAGAATTGAAAATATGATGTTAGTAGTAGAAGACGAGAAAACAGAGTTTGGTCAATTTATGAAGTTTGAAGCAATCACGTATTGCCCTATTGATTTAGCCGGCATCAATAAGGATATGTTAACAGAGAGCGAAGAGCGATGGTTAAACAATTATCATCAAGAGGTATATATAAAGCTCGCTCCTTATTTAAATGAAGAAGAGAAAGTGTGGCTAAGGGAAGAGACTCGGGAAATATAAATAGTTTTGCCGAATACAAGTAATATTTATCGCCCTAAAAAACAGTGAAATTCACCAACCTTTATGCAGATCTAATCATTGATTTCAGAGAAAAAGAAGCGATTAGAAAATAGAAAAAATTCATAGATATGCCACGAAGAACCGTATCATAATGTTATTTAATTATAGGGCGCGATTGTTGAAGATCACAGCTATAAAATTATCAATCTTTTTTATAAAAAATGTGTACTGATTCACAAGAGAAGAATCCATTTTGATCATCTTTTTTCAAAACGGATTCTTTTTATGGATCTGTTGCAAAGTTCGAAAAAGCATAAGCAGCCTGATGATCTCGATTTTTACGAAGTTGCATATCCAATGTGTAACCTTCTTTATCAATTGCACGATATAGGTAACACCATTTTTCTTTGACTTTGATATAAGTCTCATCCAATTTCCAAGATACATGTACATGCTTATTTTTCTTCTTCCAAATTTGATAAATCAAATTGCCATATTCATGAACCCATCTCATGATAGTTGTAGGATGAACGGAAACACCACGTTCTTTCTGGATTTCAGATACATCACGATAGCTCAAAGAAAAACGACAGCAATAGCCAACGGCTACTAAAATAATGTCTTTCTTGAACTGTTTTCCTTTGAAGTATCCCATGTATCATTCTCCTTACTACATTCTCATAATTTTATTATAAAAAGAGTC
>NZ_JBFPJH010000365.1:0-3064 GCF_040838255.1 Bacillus sp. C30
ACATTACATATCCTATAAAACTGTACTACATTAATTACTAACCCTGTTACATATATATCGTATTATTTATGTGTTGCAAACCAAGTATTCAATTGATCCATAATGTTCTCCATAGCCTTCATGTTAGAGAATTTAGGTAATTCCACTAGTAGTGCCTGTTTCGGCATTGTTACACCTTGGCCTTTCTTTTGGAGAACAAATATACTTTTTGCATTTTTCTCGTTTTTAAACATGGAAACAGGAAGCTGTAATAATCCTTGAATAAAACATGTCTCTTTAATGAATGCATGTAGCTTTGGCGCTTGATCACTTTCAAAAATGAAGTTTGGTACTAAGAAGAATAAATACCCGCCTTCTTTCGTATGTTTCACACTTTGTTCAATAAATAAGTGATGTGCATATGACATTCCTTCATTTGCTTTTAATGTATATTCACTTGCAACAATTTCATTTGGATAATAACCAATTGGTAAATCTGAAACGACTGCATCAACTGGATCAATATAAAGTGGTGCTAGTCCATCTTGGTGGAAGAATTCGATTGCATGCTTTTGTAAATTTGCATTTACTAAAGCAAGTTTAATTAACACCTCATCCACTTCTACACCAAATCCACTCATTGTTAGTTCTTCTTTGGCGCTATTAAACAATGTAGTCATTAAGTTACCAGTTCCAATTGCAGGGTCTAAAACAGTAATTTCTTTTTGACCTTGCATAAACTTATGGAATAAGTAGCTCATGAACATTCCAACTGCATCTGGCGTCATTTCGTGATTCGCTTGTACGCCCTCTTTCATTCCTTTTAAAATGGCTAGCTGAAATGCTTTACGAATTTCTTCCCCTTTATATGTTTCTTCATTAAACGTACTATATTCACGATTCAACCGTTCAATTGTTGATTCGGATAATTCCTCTTGTAAAATCGCTCCTTCAAACAAGTTATCACCTGTTTCTACAAGCGCCTCTAAATATGTTACATCTAATTCTTTACGTAAAACTACCGTAGAAGAATCAAAAATAGAAAATAATGTTTCTACTGCCTGACTCACGTACATTCCTCCTTCTCTCTTTTACACATAACTTATATCATACCATAATCTAAATTTTTCCCAAAAGAAAAAGCGACCTCTTGCAAAGAGCTCCCCTTCAAGTTGTTTATGATGTAACGTCTTTTCTCATATATTGGTTCAGTTAACAATACATGAGAAAAGACGACCTCTTCTAAAGTAAAACTTTAATGAGAGGTCGTCTTCATTTACATTACTTCGCAGATTTAGCTGCTTCTAATGCTGCTTCATAGTTTGGATGGCTTGTACCTTCGCCTACGTATTCTGCGTAAACTACTTTGTCATTGCTATCTACTACGAATACTGCACGAGCAAGTAAACGAAGTTCTTTCATTACTAAGCCGTAAGCTTCACCGAATGAAAGGTCACGGTGATCAGAAAGTGTTACAACATTTTCTAAACCGTTTGCTGCACACCAGCGTTTTTGAGCGAATGGTAAATCAGCGCTAATTGTTAATACTTTCGCGTTTTCAATACCTGCTGCATCTTGGTTAAAACGACGTGTTTGTGCATCACACACACCTGTGTCGATTGAAGGTACAACACTAATTAATTTTACTTCGCCTTTGTATGTTTCTAAACTTACTGGAGATAAGTCATTTGCTAATACTTGGAATTTTGGCGCTTGATCGCCAACTTTAACTTCTGTTCCAACTAAAGTCATTGGGTTACCTTTAAAAGTTACGTTTGCCACTTAAAAATCCTCCCTTATTTTAAACAAAATATGTACAATGTAAATGATAGTTTGTCCCTATCGATAATGCAAATAAAATCGCTTTATTTACAAAAAAATTAAAGAAGCTAATCCACTGATCAGCTTCTTTATTCGTTAAATTTGAAATTCAGGATCATCTTCTTTTCGTTTATCCATCATTTCTTTCACTTTATCAACAGCTTGTGGCGCTAATTCAATTATTTTATCGATGACGTGTGTTTGCTTATCTAAGTGTAATACTTTCACACCTTCTCCATTTATAACAAGAAAGGCAACAGGATTAATAGAAACTCCTCCACCACTTCCCCCGCCAAATGGATGACGGCCTGAATGTTCTACTTTACCAAATTCACTTCCACCAGCAGCAAATCCAAAACTGACTTTCGAAACTGTAAGAATTACACTTCCATCTGCCGCTTTAATTGGGTCACCAACAATTGTATTTACATCAGTCATTTGTTTTAAATGCTGCATTGCAGTTGTCATTAAACCTTGAATTGGATGGTCCACTTTATATCCCCCCTATGATTGAACTGATTTTTCGTTCGTACCAGATCTTTGTCTTCTCATAAACGTGAGTAATTTGATACCCGTTTTTATAGCACGAAATATACGAAAAGATGCTGTTAACTCACACCTTGATGCAAATCCTTTCCCTTGAAAAACAGGGGTAATTTCAAATTCTGGTACGTCGACAATATGCATATATTGTCCTACAACTCCAGCAGCCATTCCTTTTGTCCCCCATGCATACCCAGTGACAATTCCAGTACTAGCCGCATCGCCTGCTCCAATTTGTGAATGCCACTTCCAACTATTGATTTTCACTCGTTTGAGAAAATCTTTAACAATAGTATGAACTTCTTGAAGCTTTTTTATCAGTTCTCCAATGCTATCAAGTTGTGCCATAATTTTATTATCTATTCCGCCATCTTTCTCAGCTTTTTCGATTTTCTGCCCCGTTTTTTTCTGTTGTTTTTCAATTCTTTCCAATACATCAAACGTATATCGAATCATCCATATTTTCACTTGAAATAAACATTGTTTTTCCATTTCTGAATATAAAAACGTCACCTTAAGCGATATTTTCGATAATAGTATAAGCAAAATAAAAAGTAGAAGAATTATCATTCCAATTACAAGCCATTTCATTCTTACCATCCTTTCACTCCATATCCATTATCGACAAGTTTATTCATCATTAAACAATCTTTGATAAAATTGAATATAAAAATTTTTCTAAAAATAAAAAGGGATTTTGACATTTTATATCGAAATATAC
>NZ_JBFPJH010000565.1:0-3060 GCF_040838255.1 Bacillus sp. C30
TCAGAAGCTCAATTTAGAGCAGATGTACAACGCGCATACAATAATTCTAGTGTGGATGTTTCTGTTCCTGAGAAGCCATCTAAACCAGCAGAAGTACCGACAGCAGTAACAGATGGAATTGCTTATATTGGGGGTTACAACATTAACTTACGTAAAGGACCAGGTACAAGTTATTCAAAGATTCGTCAACTAAACAAACCAGAATCTTATATTGTATGGGGTGAAAAAGATGGTTGGTTAAACCTGGGCGGTGAGCAATGGATTAAGAACGATCCATCTTACGTGAAGTTTGAAAAGAAAAGTACAGTAGATTCTTCTATTGTAGGGAAGCGTGTTGTTTCAAAAGTTAACAATCTACGTTTCTATGATGCTCCATCTTGGCAGGATAAAGATGTTGCTGGCTCTGTAGATACAGGATTAGGATTTACGATTGATGCGAAAGTGAATGTTAATGGTTCACCGCAATATAAAGTACACAATAGCAAAGGTCAAACATACTATGTTACAGCAAATGAAGCCTATGTGTATGTAGTGGTGAAATAAAGAAAAATAGAGCAATCCCTACCAGAAAGTACCCTAGTTAGAAGGAAAGCGTGTGTTGATTCTTACGCTTCTTTATTTCATACAAGAGACGCTGGGTATATCTGGTAGGATCATTGTTCTTATTATATTTTCTTATTAGATAAGATAGGGTTTATCCAAGGAGGGCTGGTTTTATTATGAAATGGTTTTGCGATTTTTATGTTTAGGATTTCTTGGTGCAGTAACATCTGAAGTAGTATGCTACACTTTTGATCCGGATCAAGAAAACTGAAAGTACGCAAATGTTGTCTTAGCTTTTGTAACAAGTATCGAATCTTTTTCATGCGATCAAGTGTGTGTGAAGGTAGAGCAGGGTCGTTACATTGTGTAGTGCGTCTTACTATGTCAGGGTGATAAATGGTAATGTTTTGAATGAGCGCATGGAAAATCCAGAATGATTCGTATAGGGTATGGGTTATTTCTTTTTGTTCATATGTATAGTAAGAAGCTTGAGATACCATTTCCAGGCAAAGTAAACAGTATTGCTCCATATAAAAGAGAGTTGCATCCAACATAGCCTGTGTAGGTGAGGAATCAAGAGGCGCCATTTATACACCACCAATACGAAACAAGATTAGTCATTGCAGTGACATTTACGAATGTTGGGTTTACATGTACATTTTTTTTGCAGCGGTGGTGGGTGAGGGTTACCACTTTTGCAACCACAATTACATCTTCCACAGGGTACAGACTGCCATCCTGTTGGGTGGCAAGCATTACAAGTTTGTTTACAACATGGTGTATGCCCTTCATAGGACTTACAGGGTGTGCAGTGTTCGGGACTCTCTACATCTTTTATAGCGTTCACCTCTTCTAACTTTAATTCTAGCAATAGCTGAGATTTTACAATTGTTTTTAATGTATCATTCACACTTTGATTGATAGCTAGATATTCGCAAAGGTTTCGATTTTTTTGCTTCATGAAATGTTGTAATTTTTCTCCTTCTGCATTGAGTATATGTGATAAACCAATTTCCTCCATGGCAATGGAAGAGAGTAATAAGTTAATGACTTCCTGCCGTGTTAAAGAAATATCAGGTGTGATATCAGGGAGATTAGGAAGGGACATATTTTATTTGGGCCTCCTTTTATCAAAATAAAGGAAAAACAATACATTAGATAGAAAGTTGGGCAAAATAATAAATTATATTTTATGGTAAATATATTTATTTTAAGGGGAACTGTGCAAGAGTCTTATGCAGTTTGCAGAGCACCTATTTTTGTCCATTCTTTCTATATATAGTATGTGGTTGTACTCCTAATCATGTTAGTCTATTGGCGAACGTGACCAAATTAGTTTGTAAGGAGGACGGAAGAGTGGATCGAAATGCTTTTTCCGTGCAGGGGATAAAGAAAAGAATGACAGAATGAATCATTGTAAAATAAAGTTATATTCATTCTATGTATTCTTGTGAGTTACTCTTTGGTTCGAAAAATGTATGTAATATCGATGAATTTGGTTATGAAATCCCTATTCAAGTTTCGGAGCTTGAATAGGGATTTTTTGTTTTAAGGGAAAGAGATAGGAGAATGATACTCCGTTGACTAGATGAATAAATTGAGACAAGTTGTGTTGGAGTTTAATTTTAAAAAGGAGAAACTAATGGTGGAGGGGTGCATATGGTATGTAGAACCAATATGGGTGAAAGTAAATCCAAAGGTTTGATAAAAGTGATATATGTAAATGGGAAGGAGAATGAAGTATGTCGCAACCAAATTTACCGGATATTAATCCGAATATTACTCTGACACGAGAGGAAGCAATTAATTTATTGCTTTCCTCCATCGCCATGCAAGAACTCGGTTTAGCACATATTATTAATGAGAGGGAGAAAAATTGCAATATGCATTAGGAACGTTAACGAATAATAATTTAGCAACGCCCCCTACATTCGATCAATTAATCCAATTAAACAAGAGTGTACAATCTACTTTGAAAAGTGCGTCTGAAAATGAAATGTTGTTAAAAGGAAAGTTAGAAGCTGTTATGGAAATGCCGACGATGTTTGGACCTACAGGTCCTACCGGAGCGGTTGCAAGTGTAAATGGACAAACAGGAGTTGTTGTTGTAGGTGCACAAGATGTAGGGGCCCTTCCTTACAACACTGTACCTTCCAATACGGACCTCAATACTTTAACCGCACCCGGTGTATACAGTGCAGATGGTGCGAGTGGTCCACCAATAAATGCTCCTAATACTAATCCAATTTGGACCTTATATGTATCTGTTATCGCCCCTGGTATTGGGACCTCTTCTATTCTACAACTATTTATTTCAAATCCATCCATCTATGTTCGAAGTCAAACAGGGGGGACTTGGAATCCATGGCAATCTTTCGGTACAACAGGTCCAACGGGAGAAACAGGCCCAACGGGAGAAACAGGTCCAACGGGAGAAACAGGTTCAACGGGAGAAACAGGTTCAACGGGAGAAACAGGTCCAACAGGAGAAACGGGTCCAACGGGAGAAACAGGTCC
>NZ_JBFPJH010000366.1:0-3054 GCF_040838255.1 Bacillus sp. C30
GTTTATATAGTGTAATAAAATAAATAGATGTATAATTATATTGGGTGATTTATATATAAGATTAATAGGGAGAGGAATTCGATAGAATGGAAAAGGCTTTTAAAATTAAACGAGTTGCAGTTGTTTCAGTAGCGATTGCAATAGTAGCTATTGGGTATTTCATGTTTCAATCTATTACTTCACCAGCAAAAGCTGTTGCGAAGCAAGAAAATATAGTGCAGCTTGCAAGTGAACAATCGAAAGTTGAAATGAATAAAACGGCGCCAAGTCGTTTTAACGGAATGGAAAGAAAAGTTGCTTATCTTACATTTGATGATGGGCCAGGAAAATATACGGCTGAATTATTGAATATGTTAAAACAGCATGATGCGAAGGCGACATTCTTTTTAATTGGTGCGAATGTAAAACAGTTTCCTGATTTAGTAAAACGTGAAAATGCAGAAGGACATTATGTTGGAATGCATAGTATGACACACAATTTTGCGAAGTTATATAAAAATGGCGAGTATGTTAATGAAATGAAAGAAGATCAAGGCTTAATCGCAAATATTATTGGGAAAGCCCCTAAATTAACACGTCCTCCATACGGATCGATGCCTGGTTTAAATGAAGGTCTCCGAAATAAAGTAGTTGAGGATGGTTTAAAAGTGTGGGACTGGACAATTGATTCTTTAGACTGGAAATACAATAAAGTACCAGTGGATGCAGCGGCAGCGCAAATCGCTCAAAATGTATTAGCTGGTGCAACAAAACCGCAAGAAGTCATTTTAATGCATGACATTCACCCGCAATCAGTTGCTGCTGTGCCAGCAATTTTAAAGGGTCTAAAAGAAAAAGGTTATGAATTTGAGGCATACCATGAAGAGAATCACTTCCCAGTGAATTTCTGGCACGATAACCGTATGTAATTGGAGGAATTGAAGTTGAAGTATGGAAAAGTAGCAGTAGTTGGAGCATTATCAGTAGGATTATTATCAGGTTGTTTCGGTGAAAAACCAGAAGAAAATTTATATACGGCTTTTGAAGCAGCAGCGACACAAGAAAAATCGTTAGCTGATGATACGAAAAAGTTAGAGCAATTAGAAAAGCAAGGGCAAGAACTATATTCTCAAATTTTACAAGAAGGTAAAGAACATAATGAAGCAGTCACGAAGAAGATAGAGGAAGCTACTGCAAATGTAAATGAGCGTGAGAAAGTATTGAAAAACGAGAAAGAACTGTTAGAGAAAGCTCAGAAGGAGACGAAATCAGTTCAAAGCAATATAGAGAAGCTTGAAGATAAGAAATTACAAAAACAAGCTAAAGCAGTAGAACAGTCGTATAAAAACCGTTATGCTGCATTCCAAAAAATGAATGAGGATTACACGAAGGCGTTAGCGAATGAAAAAGAGCTGTATGAAAAATTAAAAGTAAAAGAAACGAAGTTAAAAGAAATTGGTGAAAAAGTTAAAACTGTTAATGAGTTAAATGTGGAAGCTCAAAAGGCGAAAGAACAATTTAATAAACATACAAAAGAGTATAATGATAATAAGTTAGCATTTTATAAAGATGCACAAATTAAAATTAAAGAACAAAAATAAAGAAAGATCTTAATTATAATAAAAAGCCGGGGAAACATTGTCAAAAATGTTTTTTCGGTTTTTTACTTTAAATGAATAGAAAAGACTGGAATTGATATCATAAAAGAGTTATAGTGAAATATTCGAAGGGAAACATTGTAAAGTAAGGAGAAGGAATTATGTCATATGAATTTTTATTCAAATTAGGTTTAGCACTCTTTTTAGGATTATTCATCGGAATAGATAGGCAGCTAAAGAATAAACCGCTTGGTGTGAAAACAAGTATGGTTATTTCCGTAGCGAGTTGTTTAATTACAATGGTTTCAATTGAATCAGTGAATGTTTATTCTGTACCGGGTCATACAAACATGGATCCAATGCGTCTCGCCGCTCAAATTGTTAGTGGGATCGGTTTTCTTGGAGCAGGGGTAATTTTACGAAGAAATAATGACGTTATTTCAGGATTAACGACAGCCTCTATGGTATGGGCCGCTTCAGCACTAGGTATTGCGATTGGTGCAGGGTTTTATATACAAGCGACGGTTGCTATGATTTTAATTATATTAGCGATTAACGTACTTCCGCAAATTGTGAAAATTGCAGGCCCTTATTCATTAAGACAAAAGGACTTATCTATAAAAATTACCGTAAACAAACATCGAGAGTTAGACGGGATTTTTAAGCAAATTAAAAATTTAAATATGCAAGTGAAACGAGTGAAAATTAAAGATATTGATAATGGGGCATCTCAGCAATTGGAAATGGTCATTTTAGCTCCAGAAGATTTATATACAACTGAATTATATAGTTCTTTAAAAGAAATCGATCATGTTGTTTCAGTAGAAGTTGAAAGTAGATAAAAAGAGTGATGAAAATTCACTCTTTTTTTAATGCATACAAAACATTTTGCTATAATTATTTTCTAAGGGGGATGAGTATGGTGGAGATACATATTAGAAGGGCAATAAAAGATGATATTTCGGCAATTGCAAAAGTGCATGTGGATAGTTGGAAAACAACGTATAAGGGGATATTCTCTAATGAAATTTTAGACAATATAACGTATGACCAACGAGAAAAGCTATGGGAAAGTATATTTCAAAAAGAAGACGGGCATCAATTTAGGTTTGTAGCAGAAACGTTAAATGGTAAAATAATTGGATTTATCGATGGGGGAGTTGAAAGAACAGGTACATATAATTGTGATGGGGAATTATATGCAATATACATTTTACAAGAGTATCAAGGAATGAAGATAGGACAAAGATTATTTCAAGCTTTACTATTTGATTGTAAAAAAGATAATATGCAATCTCTTTTAGTTTGGGTAGTTTCTAATAATCCTTCTAAAAAGTTTTATGAAAAATATAATCCGGAAAAAATTGACACGAAACTTTTAGAAAGACTAAATGTAGAAGAAATAGCATATGCTTGGCGAGATATGGATTGTTTATACAAATCACTATTAATTTAGAACGCGATAATATTATTATGT
>NZ_JBFPJH010000367.1:0-3048 GCF_040838255.1 Bacillus sp. C30
TTACTACTATGTATTATTTAGTTAGAAAAGTTTTTTATGCATAGACAAAACAAAAAAGAGTACAAACTTTTTTGCACCCTTTGAACTTACCTCTATTAGAAATCAAAGTTATCAGGATCTGGACCAACGCGGTGGTTCTGATTTAAAGCATCAATCTTTTCCATATCTTCTTTTGTTAATTCGAAGTCGAATATATTAGCATTCGCAATAATACGCTGTTCTTTCGTTGATTTCGGAATCGTTACAACTTCATTTTGAAGATCCCGACGCAAAATGATTTGCGCTGTTGTTTTACCGTACTTATCAGCAACTTCTTGTAAAGTTTCATTATCTAATAATTGCCCTTGCATAAGTGGTGACCATGCTTCCATTTGGATTCCTTGTTCTTTACAGAAAGCTTGTAGTTCTTTCTGCGTTAAACGCGGGTGATACTCTACTTGGTTAATCATCGGCTTAATTTCCGCACCTTCCAGTACGTCTTTCAGATGATGGATTTGGAAGTTACTTACGCCAATTGCACGCACGCGTTCTTCTTTATAAAGTGTTTCTAACGCTCTCCACGAATCTTTATATTTCCCTTCAACAGGCCAATGGACAAGATATAAATCTAAATAATCTAGTTCTAATTTTTTTAAGCTCTCTTCGTATGCAGCAAGTGTCGTTTCATATCCTTGATCTGCGTTCCACACTTTTGAAGTAATGAATAAATCTTCTCGAGAAATTCCTGCTTCTTTTATACCAGCGCGAATGCCTTCTCCAACTGCTTTTTCATTTCCATAAATCGCAGCTGTATCAATGCTACGGTATCCTTCTTTAATGGCTACTTTCACAGCCTCTACAAGTTCCGGTCCATCTTCTACTTTAAATACACCTAAACCGAACCAAGGCATTTCCACACCGTTATGCAATGTTGTTTTACTTTGTAAATTTTTCATTATATTTTTCTCTCCTTTATTTTGCTTGATCTCTTTTTTCTAAGTTCATACTCCAAGCTGTTAAAATAACAGCGCCTACTACCATAATGCCGCCTACCCAAGCTGTATGAATTAATCCTAACGAGTTCGTTACAATGCCGCCTAAATAAGCACCGAGGGCAATCCCTGCGTTAAATGCTGCAATATTCATTGCTGATGCGATATCAACGGCACTCGGCACGAAACGCTCAGCCAATATAACGACATACACTTGTAGTCCTGGAACATTCATAAACGCGAATAGCCCCATAAAAATAATTGTGATAAGCCCTGCTACTTGAAACTGCGCTGTAAATGTTAGTACGAATAATACAATGGCTTGAACAAAGAACATGTAAAATAGTGCTCGAATTGGATTATGATTCGATAATTTTCCGCCAATCATATTCCCAATCGCAATTGCAATCCCGTACACTAATAAAATGATTGTAACGGTACTCGATTTAAATCCTGTTACTTCTTGTAATAGCGGAGATAAATACGTAAATGTTACGAATGTTCCTCCGTATCCTAATGCAGTAATGACGAAAACAAGTAAGAGTCTTCCGTTCGTGATAAGTTTGAATTGATCACGAAATGATACTCGTGTACCCTTTTTTAAGTTAGACGGAATTAGCATGCTGTTTGCGACTAAGGCAACAATTCCAATGACCACAATCACCATAAACGATGCTCTCCAGCCAAATTGTTGACCAATAAACGTTCCAATTGGTACACCTGTAATCGTCGCAACGGTTAAACCAGTAAACATAAATGCTATTGCACTAGCACGTTTATTCTCTGGTACAAGTGCAGCCGCAATTGTGGATCCGATCGACATAAAAACGCCATGTGCAAACGCAGAGACAACCCTCGCGATAAGTAACACAGTAAAACTCGTTGCTACCGCTGCAATTCCATTACCGATAATAAAGACAATCATAATCCACATTAATAATGTTTTTCGCGACATACTAGCAGTTAGCGAAGTTAAAACAGGAGCACCGAATGCCACTCCTAACGCGTATAAAGAAACGGTTAAGCCCGCTGTTGTAACAGAAACATGTAAATCTTCCGAAATAGATGGTAATAAACCGACACTAATAAACTCGGTTGTACCAATTCCAAATGCACTAATTGCTAGCGCTAATAAAGCAAACATACTTCTTCGATTCGTCTGAACAGCCGAAGATGATACTGCATATGAATTCAATTGAACTCCTCCTTAATACGAGAAATCCAATCATAATAGTGTGATAAAAAGGCCTTTTTATCTTCTACAAAAATAACTTTACTGCTGATAAATGCTATTATGAATGGCTTCACTCTTTTTTTGAAGAACGCACTTTAAAGTACGATAGGTACCCAAAAGTAACATAGGCACTTTTTAGTACCGTACTACTCATTTCCCTCTTACGTATGCTATTATGAAACATATTCAACACGATAAAAAGTACGTACTTTAAAGTGCTATAGGCACTAAAAAGTAACATTTAACTTATTTAGCTTCTTTTGTTGAAGAACTGAAATTTACATTCATCAAAGGAGATTTTTATATGAAGAAATATAATATTCCTGTCGAGGCGACTTTAGAGGTTATCGGTGGCAAATGGAAAGTCGTTATTCTTTGCCACTTAACGAAAGGTACAAAGAGAACGAGTGAACTAAAACGTTTAATGCCTGGTATTACACAAAAGATGTTAACGCAGCAATTACGCGAGTTAGAAGTAGACGGGGTTATTCAAAGAAAGGTATACAATCAAGTACCACCAAAAGTAGAATATTCCCTTACTGACTACGGATGGTCTTTAGAATCAATTCTCGATTCACTTTGTACTTGGGGCGAATGCCACCTTGAAAAAAGTGGTAACACATCGATGCTAATTACAGAGGATGAACAATAAGAAAAAGGAAAAAATGAACAGAAATTTGTCCATTTCCTCCTTTTTTTCTTTATATATATGTACATTTTTAAGATAGATAAAATAATTTATGCGCTTTCATGCCTTGTCAGTACTAGGTTACAGAATCAATATCAAATAATTAGGAATCATTTTTATGTTAACATACGTGTATATAGTATATAATATAGGAT
>NZ_JBFPJH010000368.1:0-3033 GCF_040838255.1 Bacillus sp. C30
GTATTGAAATGGCTGTGTTTAGGGAATAAAAATAATCATATATTGCATTTGCATGTATGATTATTTCCCCTTTAAATGTTACATCATGAAATTGCATCCCTTTTTCACCAAGGTTTCTCGCATACTTTTCAATCAGCCCCATAAATTCAATTGATGATTTATATTGAATCCCTTTTCTCCTTGTTTCATACACGTTTTCCTGTTCTTTCGTTAACATGTATTCTAACTGCGAAAAAGGATCTTCTACAGTAAAACTTTTTCCAATCATATGTTCCATGTATGCTTGGATAGTTGTTTGTTGCATATTCTCCTCACCAAGCTCTGGTAAGACGTTAGCAATATAGCTATTGAACAAATCATTCGGAGAAAATAGCAAAATTTGATCCGCGTTTACTGTCCCACGGTAACGATATAATAAATACGCAACCCGTTGCAAAGCTGCTGAAGTTTTTCCACTTCCAGCCGTCCCTTGCACAAGTAATACATCACTTTTATCGTTTCGAATAATTTTGTTCTGTTCTTTTTGAATTGTTGCTACAATACTTTTCATTTGTTCACTTGCATTTCTTCCTAGCGCTTCTTGAAGGAGTTCATCCCCTATCGTTACACCTGTATCGAACATACTTTGAATGTTACCATTTCGGATAATATATTGGCGTTTCAAAAGTAAATCACCTGATATTGTCCCCATTGGCGCTATATACTTTGCACTTCCTAAAGAATAATCGTAATAAAGACTAGAAATAGGTGCGCGCCAATCATATACTAAAAATTCATCTGTCCCTTTATCATAAAAAGAGCCGATACCAATATAGATCTCATCAGTATCCGCCTCTTGTTCTTCTTTAAAATCAATTCTTCCAAAGTACGGTGTATCTTTTATTTTCGTTAAAAGATTATATTCATTTTTCGCATGTCGATGGGTATGCTCCCTTTCCGAAAGAATCTCGGTCTCTTGCCTAATACTGGCCGCCGTTTCAACCGCCTCTTTAATATTATCTATATTTACTTTTACATCTTCCCAAAAGTTTTTTCTTATATTTACAATTTCAGACTTCACCGAACCAACTCGGCTGTCCAGCTCTTTCAGTTCCTCGTCTACTTTTTCAATGACTACATTTACACGCTGTTGGTCTTCTTTATAATGACTCATATAATCTCCCCTTCTCATTACGTTTCCTGATTGAAAGCCTTATATGATACGAAGTTCTTTACTTTTAAAAAATACCACGCGCAACAATTTCCCATGACTTTTGAAATTCTTCGTTTATCTTCTCTTCTTTCCATCGCTCAGAAAAAGCAGGATGGTAGAACGATGATAGGAGTCCAAAAAGCGTATGTGCTAAAAATAAACTGTCTTGTTTTTCAATCT
Source organism: Bacillus sp. C30 (assembly GCF_040838255.1). Taxonomy (NCBI): domain Bacteria; kingdom Bacillati; phylum Bacillota; class Bacilli; order Caryophanales; family Bacillaceae; genus Bacillus; species Bacillus sp. C30. The sequence continues at coordinate 1,373 of NZ_JBFPJH010000368.1, forward strand.
CGTTACGCTCTATCCCTTGATTTATAACCTTCTCCAGTTGCCTAACTAATCTTTCTTCGTGTTTTTGGATAACAGCATTCTTTTGCTGAACTAACGAACTATTCAATGTAAATAGCTCTTCATTTTCCAGTAACTCTTTCTGTTTAAGTTGGAACAAACATAAGAACCACTCTTGTAAAATCACTGCTGTTTCTCCGTCTTTCCCACTAATTTTCTCAAGTTGATCCGAATACTTTAATAACCATCTTTCCAAAATAGCGTCTCGAAGTGCTGCCTTACTACGAAAATAAGAGTATAAAGCTGCATGACTAACATCAAGTGATTTCGCAATACTAACGAGTGTCGTCCTACTCCATCCATATTTAATCAATTCCTTTTCCGCTGCATCCAAAACAACATTTTTCGTCAATGCCTTTTCAGTCATTTCTTTCACCATCCATTTTGTTTATATAATAAAATTATCTTCTGTTATTTCAACAACTTACATTTTTTATTATTTGTAAGTTGCAATCAAAAAAATTCATCTTTCAAGTAGGTTATAAGATTAGCACATCCGCTTACAACTTACAATATTTTATTTTTGTAAATTGTAAGCAATAAAACCACCGCTTTTGAAATACAAGCGGTGGTTTTATATTTAATTACATAATAAACAATTCATTATCTCTTCAAGTAATATACCCGGCTTTACTACCTCATTTTCCGTACGCCATCCAATAAATCCATCTGGTCTTATTACTACCGCTCCTCCATTTTCTATCCCGTATAGTTTTCTAAAAAAGTTACCTTGATCGATAAAATCACCAGTTAAACCTACCTGATACACTTTTATCTTTACTCCTAATCCAGATGAAACAACATTTGCAGCTTCATTCCAAGCACTAGGCTCTGCTCCAGTAAGTAACACAAAGTTGCTACCAAATAGATCAAGTATAGAAACTTCATTTCCTTCATAAGTTCCCCAAAAATGTGGCGCACGCGTTCCAGGGCGTCCGTTCAAATAAACTATATCCATTCTATGCGGTGTGTTACATTCGTCTATAATTGCTTCTGAGCAATACTGATAGCCAGCAGTGACAGCTAAACTATCCATAGTATTCAAATTACCTTCCTCTCTATTCGCTGCACGAAATAATATACTACTCGCATGGTCCGTCGTTAATTTTGCAACAGGATATCGCTCTTCATGGTATGTTTCTAACAATTTTGGATTTGCTTTCCCTTTTATAACAGCCGCTAATTTCCAAGCTAAATTATGTGCATCTTGTATCCCTGTATTGGAACCGAATCCTCCTGTTGGCGGCATAATATGTGCTGAGTCACCAACTAAAAAGATGCGATTTTCCTGAAATTTCACCGCTGTACTTTCACTCGCTTCCCACGGTAAAACACTTACTATTTCTGGCTTAATATCCGTACTTCCAATTGCAGTTTGAATAATTTGTTTACAGCGTTCTATAGAAAAATCCTCTGGTCGCTCCCCTTTTACTGGATCATAAGCTACATGATAAATCCATTTACTTTCGTTATCGACTGGAATAAGCGCGCCAATTACTTTTGGATGAAATATCATAGTAAAACCGAATGCGTCTCCTTTAATACATTCACTTAGAACCTGTCTAGAATCTTTTTAATAAAATCGCCACGCCTGCCAATAAGCA
>NZ_JBFPJH010000034.1:0-23569 GCF_040838255.1 Bacillus sp. C30
ATAAAAATTGACGTTCACGTTGTTTGTTTCGTTCAGTTTTCAAAGAACTACTTCGTCGCTCAGAAGCGACTTTATTAATATAACATTTTGTTATATTTTCGTCAACAACTTTTTTCAATAAGTTGTTTTTCGTTTGTTTCTTTTGTTACCTCTCGTGGCAACGAATATAAATATACCAGTTTGATTATTAAAATGCAATAGTTTTTCTAATAAAATTTTCAACCTAGTAACAAAGTATAAAAATAGCATGTTTCTTCTATATAAATATAATTTCTAAACGCATTATCTACCCTATCAAGATCCACTCCCTTCATGTCACTCATAGTAAAATAAAAAAAGCTTTGGAGAAATCTCCAAAGCTTAGTCTTGTTTATGGCGCATAGCTGGGAATAATAGTACGTCACGAATAGATGGTGCGTTTGTTAATAACATAACAAGACGATCAATACCGATTCCTAATCCGCCCGTAGGAGGCATACCGTACTCAAGAGCTTCGATATAATCATCATCCATCATGTGAGCTTCGTCATTACCTTGCTCGCGCTCTTTTAGTTGAGCTTCAAAACGTTCTTTTTGATCGATTGGATCATTTAACTCAGTGAATGCATTTGCATGTTCACGTGCAACGATAAATAACTCGAAACGATCTGTGAATCGTGGATCTTCGTCATTCTTTTTCGCAAGTGGCGAAATTTCTACCGGATGACCGTAAATAAATGTCGGTTGGATTAATTTATCTTCTACTTTTTGTTCGAAGAACTCATTAATAATATGACCAACTTCCATTGTATTCTTAATTTCCACATTATGTTCTTTTGCAAGTTCACGCGCTTCTTCTACACTCATTGGATTCCAGAAATCTGCTCCAGAGTGTTGCTTAATTGCATCTACCATATGAAGACGTGTCCATTCTGGCTCTAGATTAATTTCATAATCACCATATTGGATTGTTGTTGTACCCAATACTTTTTTCGCGATATGAGCAACCATATTTTCTGTTAGTTTCATAATATCATTATAATCAGCGTACGCTTCATATAATTCAATCATCGTAAACTCAGGGTTATGACGAGTTGATACACCCTCATTACGGAATACACGGCCGATCTCATAAACCTTTTCTAATCCACCCACAATAAGACGTTTTAAATGGAGTTCAATTGCGATACGCATATATAATTCCATATCTAACGCATTATGGTGTGTAGTGAAAGGACGAGCAGACGCTCCACCTGCAATCGCGTGCATCATAGGCGTTTCTACTTCAAGATAACCGTTGTCATCTAAATATCTTCTCATTTCACGAATGATTTTACTACGGGTAACGAACGTTTCACGGCTTTCCATACTTGTAATTAAGTCCAAGTAACGTTGACGATAGCGTTGTTCAACATCTTTTAATCCATGGTATTTATCCGGTAATGGACGAAGGGATTTCGTTAAAAGTGTAAATCCTATTGCTTTTACTGAAAGTTCTCCAACGTTTGTTTTGAACACTTTACCTTCAATACCTACTAAGTCACCTAAATCTGCTGTCGTAAATAACTCGTACTCTTCATCTCCAACAGTATCTTTACGAACATAAATTTGAACTTGCCCCTGTAAATCTTGAATATGCGCAAATCCCGCTTTTCCTTTACCGCGTTTTGTCATAATACGACCAGCGATAGAAACAGTGATTTCTTTCTCTTCTAATTCCTCTTTAGAGAATTCTCCATATAGACTTACTAAGTCAGTTGTTGAATTTGTGCGTTCAAATCGTTTACCGAACGGATCGATTCCTTGCTCACGTAAATTATGTAGCTTTTCACGACGAACAAGCAATTGGTCGTTTAATTCTTCGTGGTTCATGTTATCCATGATATTAATATCACTCCAGCTCTATTAATTTTTACAATATATACAGTATAGCATTTTCTACTCAACTAGAAAAACTGCCAGCAACTAACTGGCAGTTCTTCTTTCTTTCACGTAATTATAGGAAGTGTATAGAAGAATGTCAATCTCCTATGCCCCCTTATTAACCAACATAAATTGTTTGTTGTTTCGCTTCTACTTCTTCTACAAATGCACCTAATACATTCGCAAGGTCTTCACGTGTGTCGCAAGTATTGATACCATTACGCACACTCGCATTACCACGAACACCTTTTAAATACCAAGCTGCATGCTTTCTCATCTCTCTTACGGCAACATTTTCGTTCTTTAAATCGATAAGACGATCTAGATGCAACATACATACATCAATTTTCTCACGCACTGTTGGTTCCGGCATTAACTCACCTGTCTCTAAATACTTTACCGTACGATAAATCATCCACGGATCTCCAAGAGCAGCGCGACCAATCATAACACCATCTACACCAATTTCATCAAGCATACGCTTTGCATCTTGTGGTGTTTCGACATCACCATTTCCGATAACCGGAATATTTACAGCCTGCTTTACTTGTTTAATAATATTCCAATCCGCTTTACCTTCATACATTTGCACTCGTGTACGCCCATGAACCGCTATCGCTTGTCCACCAGCACGCTCAACAGCTCTAGCATTTTCTATTGCGAAAATATGTTCTTCATCCCAACCAATACGCATTTTAACTGTAACTGGCTTTTCAACAGCATCTACAACCGCCGCTACCATCTCATATATTTTATTTGGGTCTAAAAGCCACTTTGCTCCTGCATCACACTTAGTGATTTTCGGTACTGGGCACCCCATATTAATATCAATAATGTCTGCTGTCGTATATTTATCTACGTATTTCGCAGCATCTACAAGAGTTTCTTTCTCTCCACCAAAAATTTGTAAACTTAATGGCTTTTCTCTCTCATCGATATATAACATATCTAATGTTCTTTTGTTATTAAGTAATATTGCCTTATCACTTACCATTTCAGCACAAACTAAACCTGCACCAAATTCTTTTACCGTCAAACGGAATGCAGAGTTACACACTCCCGCCATCGGTGCTAGTACAACTGGATTTTTCATCTCAATATTTGCAATCTTTAACACCCGACTTACTCCTTCCTTTACGGTCACTTCGGCATCAATTCGTCTATTGAAACGTTTAATGTTTTAGCGACTTCTACTACAAAATCTTGGGAAGGTGATCTATTGCCCCTCTCAACTTCACCTAAAACCGATACAGATACCCCTAATTCTTTCGCAAAACCTTCTTGCGTATAGCCTTTTAGCTTTCGAAAAGCACGAATGCGTCTTCCCCATTTTTCTGCTTCCATACCGTTACTCCCTCTCGCCTTTTCATTTCTTCTACTTGTGAACGTGAAATGTTTTGTTTTATATCTTGATTAATCTCTAACAACGGAACGATAACAAAAGCTCTTTCGAACATCCGCGGATGCGGAACAATCAGATTCTCTGCTTCAATATTTTCTTGATTATATAGTAAAATGTCAAGGTCGATGGTCCTCGGGCCCCATCTAATTTCCCTTTTTCTTCCTAGGTCATTCTCTACCTTTTGTGTTACTTTCAATAATTCTTGCGGTGATAAATTGGTAGAAATTTTTATAACTAAATTTAAAAAGCAATTTTGGTCAGTATAGCCAACCGGATCAGTTTCATATACAGACGAAACATCATCAACTTGGATATGCTGGTTTTTATTTAAAAACTGAATTGCTTCAGTTAAATAAGTATAACGCTCCCCAATATTGGAACCTAATGCAATGTACGCTATATTATTCATGGACGTTCTCTCGTAATTTCTACCGCTACAGCACGATAATGTCCCGGTATCGGCGGATCCGGTTTAATTACCTTAATTGTACACTGTGAAATACTCTCATATTGTTTCAATATATCTGTAGCGATATTTTCAGCGATACTCTCTACAAGCTTATACGTTCTATCTTCAACCACTTTTCTACATAGTTCGAAAAGCTCCCCGTAATTGACAGAATGCTCTAAGTCGTCACTTTCTCCCGCCTGTTTCAAATCCAACTCCACCGTTAAATCCACTTTAAATCTCTGACCCAATTTATTTTCTTCCGGGAATACACCATGATAACCGTAAAACTCCATATCATGGATATAAATTTTATCCAATTACTTTGCCCCCTTACCAATCATTGCATCCATCATCTTAGCCATACGCGCCATTTCTTTCACATCATGAACACGGATAAACTCACAGCCCTTTTCAATACCAAGACAAACGGTAGCGCCCGTTCCTTCAAGACGCTCCTCCACTGGTAAATCTAATACATGGCCAATAAAGGACTTTCTTGAAGTACCTAATAGAACTGGGTAACCCAGTACATTTAACTGCTCTAAATTACGCATCGCTTCTAAATTTTGCTCAGGTGTTTTCGCAAAACCGATACCTGGGTCTAAAATGATATTCTCATCTCGCACACCAGCATCTTTAGCAATTTTAATACTTTCATACAAATCAGCAATCATATCAGCCATTAAATTGCGGTAATTCATATTATCTCGGTTATGCATTAAGATAATGGGCACATCATAATAGGCTGCAACTTCAGCAATCCTCGGTTCCGCCTTCGCTCCCCAAATATCATTAATGATATGAGCACCAGCTTCAATCGCTTGTTTTGCAACTTCAGCTTTATACGTATCAATAGAAATAGGTAATTTCACTTCTTTCGAAACCGCCTGAATCATCGGAACAACCCGCTTTATTTCCTCTTCTACTGAAACTTTAGCGAAACCCGGGCGGGTAGATTCGCCGCCAATATCAATAATATGGGCACCTTCACTTTTCATTTCTTTCGCATGTCGCACCGCAGCATCTACTTCGTTGTAACTCCCACCATCAGAAAATGAATCTGGCGTTACATTTAAAATCCCCATAATTAATGTCTTTTCATTTAAGTTCAATGTATATTCGCCGCAGCGCAAATCATAATCCCACTTCAAATTACACATCTCCTCTTCGCAATTCATTTCTGCTCCACAATTTCTCTCTCTGCACTCCATAAAGATCCATAAGTCTTTTTGTAACCACTCCCACTTTACCCGGGAAATCTTTCTCCTCTATACGATAAAGGGGGACAATCTCTTGAATAGAGTTCGTTACGAACACTTCATCCGCTGAAAGCAATTCATCTTTTGTAAAGAAACCTTCCTTTACTTCTATATCTAGCTCTTCAGCAGCCTTTATAATAAACGCACGAGTGATTCCGTTTAAAATCCCTGTTTCTAATGAAGGAGTATATAAAATATCTCCTTTAACAAAAAAGAGATTCGAAACAATACCCTCTGCAACATAACCTGTTTCGGTAAGAAAAATACCTTCCTTATTCACAACATTTCCAATTTCGCGTTTCCCTAAAATATTATTTAAATAATGATGGGACTTCAAGCGAAATGCACCCTCTGGTGTATTTCTCACTTGCTTTAAAATAACTCCTTCTTTTTCCACTACATTCCCTGGAGCTGCTAAAGGTTTTATAAAAACAATAACAGACGGTTCTTCATATACTTCCGTTTGTAATCCCATTTCATCTATACCCGCCGATACATTTAAGCGCACATATGCATGCTTTAACCCATTCTTAACAAGTAGATTCTTTAAAATAAGCATCACTTCATCTTTTGTCATTGTCCATTTGATTTGCAATATATCGAGCGCATCCATTAAGCGTTCATAATGATCATCCAATAAAAAGGGATGACCATTATAAATACGAAATGTCTCAAAAACCCCAAGTCCATATAGGTAACCGTGGTCATAAGGAGAAATTTTCGCTTCACTCGCTTCTACATACTCGCCATTTACGTAAATTAACACGATGTCACACTTGGGCTATATTTGCGAATGAAATTCTGTAGCAATTCTTTACCGTGAGAAGTCATAATAGATTCCGGATGGAATTGCACCCCTTCAATCGGCAACGTTTTATGACGAAGCGCCATAATTTCACCTTCTTCAGTCCAAGATGTTATCTCTAAACAATTCGGTAACGTCTCTTTTTTAACGATAAGAGAGTGATAACGTGTCGCGGTAAATGGATTTGGGATATCAGAAAAAATCGTCTGCCCATCATGATGCATTAAAGATGTTTTTCCATGCATCAAACGCTCTGCCCTGACAACATCCCCTCCAAATACTTGCGCAATTGATTGATGTCCAAGACAGACCCCAAAAATCGGAAGCTTACCTGCAAAATATTTAATAACATCCATACTGATTCCCGCCTCATTAGGACTACATGGACCTGGCGAAATCATTAAAAAATCTGGTTTCATATTCTCAATATCCGAAATAGTCACTTCATCATTACGCTTAACAACAAGCTCTTGTCCAAGTTCTCCAAGAAATTGCACTAAATTAAATGTAAAAGAATCATAATTATCAATCATTAATATCATTTCTCTCACCTAACCGTTTCTTCGCTACTTTCTTTTGCACGCCATAAAGCGATTGCTTTTTTTAACGACTCTTTATATTCATCTTTTGGATTTGAATCAATTACAATACCCGCTCCAGCTTGCACATGCGCTTGTCCATCTTTAGCAAGTAGTGTTCGGATTACAATATTCAATTCCGTATCTCCAGAATAACCAATCCAACCAATTGAACCCGTATAAATTCCTCGGCGAACAGGTTCTAATTCTTCAATAATTTCCATCGTACGTATTTTCGGGGCACCGGTAATTGTCCCACCAGGAAATACAGCCTTCACCAAATCGAAAGCATCTTTATCTGCTTCCACCTCACCACGCACATTAGAAACAATATGCATAACGTGTGAGTATTTTTCAATTACCATAAATTCATCTACTTCAACAGTGCCATATTTACAAACCCGGCCCAAGTCATTTCGTTCTAAATCCACAAGCATTACATGCTCTGCTCTTTCCTTTTCATTTTCAATTAATTCTTTCGCTAATTCTTCATCCTCTTGCTCACTTGCTCCTCGAGAGCGCGTACCAGCAATCGGTCTTGTACTCACTTCTTTTCCTTGCTTTTTAATTAGCAATTCAGGCGAAGCACTAACAATTTGAAAATCTCCAAACTCCAAGTAACCCATATATGGAGATGGATTAATTTCACGAAGACTTGTATATATTTCTAATGGATGTGTTTGTAATGTTCTTTCTTGTCTTGTCGACAAGTTTACTTGAAACACATCACCCGCTCCAATATATTCTTGAATACGTTCAACGGCCTTCATAAAGCCCTCTTCCGTAAAAGCGACTGCTTCATTTTTCTTTTCAGGACATTCAAACGGCATAGTCACTTCGGGGGCTTCTTTCATCCAAAGACCCTTCCATTCATTTAATCGTTCTTCTGCCTCTTCACACTCATCTACATAATGCGTAATAATCCATAATACTTTCTCCTGTTGATCATACACAAACACGTCATCAAATAACAAAAAGAATATGTCAGGTATATTAATATCATCCTCCGCAAGAGAAGAAAGTTTTTCAATATAACGGATACAATCATAACTAAAGTATCCAATTGCCCCACCTTGAAAAGGTGGGTACTCCGGATTATAATCCGTTTTCCATTTCTCCATATACGCTTGCATTAAATCTAATGGATTCCCTCGCTCTATTGTTTCCTTACCACTTTCACTTATATGTAACGTCTCATTCTTACCCTGAATTACCGCTACTGGATCCAGCCCAACAATGTTATAACGACCACCACGTCCACTTTCTAACAAAATATGTTGCGGCTTATCCTGAGAAAGAAATTTATATTGCTTAAAGAAATCTAACTGATATGGAATAGAAAGCGCTAAAGATTTTCTTCGTTGCATATCAACACCCCGTCTTCTGTTATCCCACCCTCTTAAGCCAATCAACTCAAACTACATAAAATTATTTATATAGAGAATGATTATACTTGAGGGCTAGTGAAAATAAATTAATTATACTACTTCTTATTTTACATGAAGTTTTCTAGTCATTCACTCTTTTCCTTTTTCCAATCAAAAAAGAAAAAGCATCCTTTTTTAAGGATGCTTTTCAAATCACATTCAATTATGACTCAAATTGATAAAGTGGTGTACTTAAATAACGTTCACCGTTACTTGGGATAATAACAAGTACCTTTTTCCCTTTACCTAATTTCTTCGCAATTTCTGTCGCTGCATAAACGACTGCTCCCGAAGAGATACCAACTAAAATACCTTCTTCTTTAGCCACTCTTCTCGCATATTCGAACGCTTGCTCCGTTTTCACTTGAATAATTTCATCATATACCTCTACATCCAATGTCTCCGGAACAAACCCCGCTCCAATTCCTTGGATCTTATGTGGTCCTGGCTTTCCACCAGATAATACTGGTGAATCCGCAGGTTCTACCGCGTAAATTTTGATATCTTTATAAGCCTCTTTCAGCACTTCACCGGCACCTGTAATTGTTCCACCTGTACCAATACCTGCGATAAACGCATCTAATTGGTCCCCCATCTGTTCAACAATTTCTGGACCTGTTGTTATACGATGGATTTCTGGATTCGCTTGATTTTGGAACTGTTGTGGTATAAAGTACCCATGTTCTTCTGCTAATTCAGTTGCCTTTCGAATTGCTCCGCCCATTCCTTCAGGTCCTGGAGTCAATACTAATTCAGCACCGTAAGCGCGTAATAAATTACGACGCTCAATACTCATTGTTTCTGGCATTACTAAAATTGCCTTATATCCTTTAGCAGCTGCTACCATCGCTAAGCCAATACCTGTGTTACCACTTGTCGGCTCAATGATTGTATCGCCCTCTTTTAATAATCCTTTATTTTCAGCATCTTCAATCATAGCTAACGCGATACGATCTTTAACACTGCTCCCCGGATTCATAAATTCTAATTTTAAGTATACATCTGCGCTGTCTGATTCTACGATGCGGTTCAACTTAACGATCGGCGTTTTCCCGATTAATTCTGAAACTGATTGTGCCACTCGCATTCCTGTCACTCCTAACACCGAGTATTTTTATTGGTTTTATCTATATTTAGATTTTGTCAGAAAATTCCCTGTTTGTCAATCTATTTGGGCGGCTGATTCTCCACCTAAACTTCTTTATTACAGCTTCTCAATTAGACTTGTAATATCTTCTTTAGCGAATTTATGTCGTTCATTACAGAAGTGACAGTGAACTTCCGTCTCTTCTTCTTCTGCACGAATTTGTTCTAACTCCGCTTTACCTAAACTAATTAGCACACTTTCAATACGCTCACGTGAACATGTACAATTAAATTGAACATCCATTGTTTCTAGCACTTTCACTTTATCTTCTCCAAGCACTTCATACAGTAATTCTTCTGGAGAAAGACCTTGTTCAATTAATTGTGATACCGGCGGGATTTGTTGAAGACGCTCTTCAATAAATGAAATTGTTTCTTCCTGCGCACCTGGCATAATTTGAAGAATGAATCCACCCGCCGCTAATACGCTATCATCTCCATTTACAAGAACACCAACACCTACAGAAGAAGGTGTCTGCTCAGAAACCGCGAAATAATATGTGAAATCTTCCCCTAGTTCTCCTGAAACAATGGGAGATTGACCAATAAACGGTTCACGCATACCGATATCTTTAATTACCGTTACAAATCCTTCTGTACCTACCGCTTGATATACACGTAATTTTCCTTGTTCCGTTCCTTCAAAATCAACATGCGGATTCGTTACATAACCACGTACATCCCCATTTGCATGAGCATCGACTAAGATAGGACCAATCGGGCCGTTACCCTCTACTTTAATCGTTAACTTCTGCTCGCCTTTTAACATAGCACCCATCATTGTACCCGCAGTTAAAGAACGACCAAGTGCCGCTGAAGCTGTTCTCCATGTATCATGACGCTTTTGCGCCTCACTTACTGTATTTGTTGTACGTACACTATAAGCACGAACCTCTCCATTAAACGCTAACGCTTTTACTAAATAATCTTTCATACTTATTTATTCACCCTTCTCATGTTGTAAATTTGCATTACGCTCATATAACATATACAAACCTTTTAACGTTAAAAACGGATCTACAATATCAATTACATTTGATTCTTCTGAAATTAATTTTGCTAATCCACCTGTTGCAATAACTTTCGGTTCTTGCTTAGCTTCTTCCTTCATACGCTTAACAATACCTTCCACTTGTCCAACGTATCCATAAAGAATACCTGATTGCATTGCACTTACTGTATTCTTCCCGATAACACTACCCGGTTTTGTAATTTCAATACGAGGAAGCTTTGCTGCCCTGCTATATAAAGCCTCTGCCGAAATCATAATTCCTGGCGTAATGACGCCACCCATATAATGCTTCTCTTCGTTAATATAACAATATGTAGTAGCCGTACCAAAATCAACAATAATAAGCGGACTTCCATATAAGTGGATTCCTGCTACTGCATTTACAATTCGGTCCGCGCCTACTTCACGTGGATTTTCATATTTAATATTCAAGCCAGTTTTTATCCCAGGCCCCACTACAAGCGGTTTAATTTTAAAATACTTTTCACACATACGCTCTAAAGCGAACATAATTGGCGGTACGACTGAAGACACAATAATACCTTTCACATCTTCAAAAGAAAGACCTTCATGCTCAAGTAACTGCTTTACAAGCATCCCATACTCATCTTCTGTTTTATGACGATCTGTTTCCATGCGCCAATGCTGACGAAGTTCTCCCTCTTCAAACACACCTAGTACCGCATTTGTGTTCCCTACATCCAATACAAAAATCATATTCTCACCACTTATCTTATTTAATCTATATTTGCGCAGTATGTATAAAACTTATAAAAACATCATATCACACATACTTATATAATCAGTTTTTCTATACTCATCATTGTACAAAAAGATTACTCTCTATTTCAATTTTTAATAATAGTTTCATTCAATTTTTTTTGCCACTTAAATTCATTCCACAAAAAAAGGAGTGACTATTGTCACTCCTTTTTTTCTTACTTATCTTCTGTATCTTCATCGTCTTTCTTCATATTGATGTTTACTTTCACATCATCTGAAGATGTTGGACGCTCAGGTAATCTGCCATAATCATATAAATGATTAATTTGCTCTGCATCTAATGTTTCTACTTCAAGTAACGTTTTCGCGATAATATCAAGCTTATCTCGTTTTTCAGTAAGAATTTGTTTCGCACGAGCATAACAGTCTTTAATAATTATTTGCATTTCCACATCAATTTCATGCGCGATTGCATCACTGTAGTTTTGTTCTGAATGGAAGTCTCTTCCTAAGAATACCTGACCACCTTGTGAGCTACCAAATTGCATCGGTCCAAGCTTATCACTCATCCCGAATTCTGTAACCATACGTCTTGCAATACCAGTCGCACGTTGGAAGTCGTTGTGAGCACCTGTACTTGCTTCACCAAATACAATCTCCTCAGCTACTCGACCACCAAGTAAACCAGTGATTTTATCAAGTAACTCTGGTTTTGTCATGAAGTAACGATCTTCCTTCGGAAGCATTACCGCATATCCACCAGCTTGACCACGAGGGACAATTGTTACTTTATGAACGATATCTGCTTCATCAAGGACAACACCAATTACAGTATGGCCAGCCTCATGGAATGCAACGATATTACGTTCTTTTTCAGAGATAACGCGACTTTTCTTAGCTGGACCTGCAATAACACGATCCGTCGCTTCATCGATGTCACTCATATCAATTTTCTTCTTATCTTGACGCGCAGCTACTAAAGCAGCTTCGTTTAATAAGTTTTCAAGATCGGCACCAGAGAATCCTGGTGTACGAGTTGCAATTGCTCTTAAGTTGACATTCTCATCAAGCGGTTTATTACGAGCGTGTACCTTAAGTACAGCTTCACGACCATTTACATCTGGACGATCTACTGTAATTTGACGGTCAAAACGACCTGGACGTAATAACGCTGGATCAAGAATATCAGGACGGTTTGTCGCAGCGATGATAATAATACCTTCATTTGCACCGAATCCATCCATTTCAACAAGCAATTGGTTCAACGTTTGTTCACGCTCATCATGACCACCGCCAAGACCCGCGCCACGTTGACGTCCTACTGCATCAATTTCATCAATGAAAATGATACAAGGAGCATTTTTCTTTGCATTTTCAAATAAATCACGTACACGGGATGCACCGACACCGACGAACATCTCTACGAAGTCAGAACCACTAATAGAGAAGAACGGAACGCCTGCTTCACCTGCAACAGCACGTGCTAGTAAAGTTTTACCTGTACCTGGAGGTCCCACTAATAGAACACCCTTCGGAATACGGGCACCAACTTCAGCGAACTTACGAGGGTCTTTCAAGAATTCAACTACCTCAACAAGTTCTTGTTTCTCTTCATCCGCTCCAGCAACATCTCTGAAACGAATTTTTTTCTTTTCATCATTGTATAGCTTCGCCTTACTTTTCCCGAAGTTCATAACACGGCTACCGCCGCCCTGAGCTTGGTTTAATAAGAAGAAGAATAAAATGAAGATAATGACAAACGGAATGATAGAAGTAAAGAACGTTACCCAAGCACTTGTTTCTTCTGCTGGTTGATACTTAACTTCAGCCCCTTGCGCTTTATCATTAATTTTCTTTTGTAATTCCTCAGTATTTGGTGCATAAGTAACAAATTGTTCTCCTTGGCTAGAAGTCTTGAATTGTCCCTTTACCTCAAACACACCATTTTTCGGTTGAAGCTGCACATTACGCACTTCACCTTTTTCAAGTTGAGTAATGAATTTATCGTAGCTAACTGATGTCGTTTTTTGCGTCGAACCATTAAAATAGCTCACGATTCCAATTACTACTAAGAATATCAGTAAATAAAAGATGGTATTACGGAAGATACGATTCATTCCTAACCTCCTCTCACGGCATAAACACTATAGTAAATCGTAACATAAAAAAAATTTCCTATACAATTGTAACGCCTATATTTAATTAATTTGAGTAAACACTTGGTTTTAATACTCCTACATAAGGAAGATTACGGTACTGCTCTTTATAATCTAATCCATATCCTACAACAAATTCATGAGGAACAGTAAATCCAACATAATCTGCTTTCAGATCAACCTTACGGCCTGTTGGCTTATCTAATAAAGTAACAATTTTTACAGATTTCGCTTTACGATATTTAAACAGATCCACTAAATAGCTTAGTGTAAGACCGCTATCAATAATATCTTCAACGATTAAAATATCGCGACCTTCTACCGAAGTATCAAGATCTTTTAAGATTTTTACTTCGCCTGTCGAAACTGTAGAGTGACCGTAGCTAGATACAGCCATAAAATCCATTTCAAGATATGTATCTGTTCTCTTTAATAAATCTGCCATAAATGGCATTGCACCCTTTAGTACACCAATCGCAAGAGGTACTGTATTTTTGTAATCCTCTGCAATAACTGCACCTAGTTCGTGCACCTTTTCTTGTATTTGTTCTTCAGAAATTAATACTTTTTCGATATCTTGATTCATCATTTCATTATCCTCCCGGAAGACTCCTTGCTTTTGTAGTGAATAATCATGTATTTACCCTTCTTTGCTAGCTCTTTCGAAGTAGCAAACGCAGATCGTTTCAACAAGGGTACCCAAATAATATTTCCACTTGCGTCACAAACGATCGGCCATTCTTCTCTTTTTTCTTTTGGTACTTTTGCTTCGATAAAAACAGCTTTTATCTTTTTTGTACCATCCATACCTTGCATTGACATGCGATCTCCATTTTCCCTAGACCGAATACGAAGTGGATACGATATATCATTATACTTAGCAACAAATACTGTTTCATTCATGTTACTCGGTATATCTTCGCTCACCTCTGTTACAAGTTTATCCCCATTCGGCAATATAATTGTCCCAGGTACTGATAAATCTTGCGAAAAAGGAGAAACAATTTCTTGTTTAAATCCAAAACCACATTCTTCGTATGTGCGAACAATTTTCAAACCACCTGGAAAATCTAGTGAACCTGAAGGTTGTGCCCGCTTAAAAAATTCAATCACCTTGTCAATATGTATAGAAGAAAGCGAAGATGGAATCTTATATTCATAAAGATAGTTTAATATTAGTTGAATCCCTCTTCTTTGTAAAGGCATAGACATGGATTCAAAGGCAGGAATTGATAAGCTAATTTGTTTATCGCTTTTTTTTGTAATTACTTTATTCATTTTCTCAAAAGCTAATTCCTGCAAATAAGCCTCATCCTCTTGCATCTGCACGCTAAATTTTTGAAATTTCTCATGCATTTGTGGATTTTCTTCTTTCAAATAAGGAAGGACATATTTACGTAATCGATTCCTTGTATATACTTCTTTTTTATTACTCGGATCTATACGCGGAATAACTTTTAATTTATTACAGTAATCAACAATTTCTTCCTTAGTTACCCCAAGTAACGGCCTAATTAAATATCCATTATGAAAAGATCGCTTCACTGCAATTCCTGCGTATCCTTTCGGAGTACTCCCTCGTACAAGGCGCATTAAAATCGTCTCTACTTGATCATCTCCATGGTGACCAAGAGCTACATATCTCGCATCATATTTCTTCATTATTCTTTCCAAAAATGCATATCTGCATTCTCTAGCTGCAACTTGTGCATTCATTCCATATTGCTGTTGATATTGCGACACATTAATCCTTAGCGTTTCACAAATAACTCCTAGCTCTTTGCAAAGACCCTGTACAAACTGTAAATCCTCATAAGATTCATTACCTCTAAACATATGGTCCACATGTGCTACTACAATTTCTAGCTGTTTTTCTGCCCTTTTTTCTAACAAATAATATAAAAGAGCCAAAGAGTCAGGACCACCAGAAACCCCTACAACAATTGTTGAATGTTTCTTTAATACATCATGCTGCTTTACAAAGTCATCTACTTTTTCAACAAATGCATCTTTCAACTTCGCAATCACCTTTCATTAAACAAGAACAACAACATTAGTTACCTTGTATATAATGGTACAACTTTTACAAACATTGTGCAAAAAAAAGATGTACAAAATCCATATTTTTATCTTACATCCCTCCTGTATATTTAACAAAGTAATCACATTACCTTTTTAATCAAAAAAACCTAGGCATCTACCTAGGTTTTTTGATTATTTTATTGCGCCTGCATTCCTACTATTGGAATCGTAGCCCACTTCGGCATATTTTTCTTTACTTTCGCCACCACAATAGTCATATCATCATTTATATAACCATCACCAGAGCGAATTACTTCTTCCATAATAATATCAGCGATTTCCTGTGGGTCCTCTGTTTGTAGTTCTTTAATTTTACGTTTTATCCATAATTCGTGATTCTCCACATGTTGCGCTCCCTCAAAGATGCCGTCACTCATCATGATAAGAAGATCACCCGTTTTTAATTGCTCACCAACCACATCAACTTCAACATCTTCAATGATTCCCATCGGCAAATTACTTGCCTCAATTTTCAAAATATTATTTCCGCGTTTAACAAAACTCGGCGTCGATCCAATCTTTAAAAACTTCGCACTCGCATCCCTTAAATCTACCATAGCCAAGTCAAGCGTTGTATACATCTCCTCTGTCGTCCTTAAAGAAAGAATCGAATTGATGGACTTAATCGCTATTTCTTCATCAATACCTGATTGAAGTATCTTTTGTAATAATTTTACCGTTTCCCTACTCTCCATATGAGCCCTTTGTCCATTTCCCATACCATCACTAATCGCAAGTGCATATTTACCAACGCTCAAATCCATCATCGCGTAGGAATCACCTGAAATAAACCCACCACCTTTTGCAGCTGTGGCCAATCCTGTATCAAGAGAATACGTCTTCGCTGAACCAAATGATATTAAACTGTGCCCATTTGGATATGAGGATTTCTCTTCATGCTTAACGACGATATTCTCTTTTAAAATATCTGAAAGCATTGGAGCAACCAACTTCTCACATTCCCCATGTTCATTAGATGCAGCCGGAATCAACATTTCAATATCAATACTTCCTCTATCTAAACAATAAATATCAACATGCTCCACTTCGACACCAAAATCACGAAACGCTTGTAAAATTTGCTCCTCCTGCGCTTGATGGTTCTCTCTTTCTCGTTGTATCTCCTTAGCGAAATCCTCCATCACTTTTGATACACCTAGTAATTGCTCCGCTACAATTCTACGATTTTCCTTCATTTGTTTTCTTAATTTCTGCCCCTCATAGAAGTGATCTAATTCACCCGCTACTAAATCCGTTACTTTCTTCCCTCTCACACAATGCTTGTCCCATTCACGAACTAACTTCCGATTATGCTGCAGCGTTCCTTCTTCTGTTTCACTCATTATTTGTTTCATATAATCGTATGTTTTATCAAAATTAACTACCCAACATTGATCCTTCTTAAAGCATGTTTGACATGTTTTTGCAGTAATTGTACTTAAAAATAAATCAGCTTCTGTTTCTTTATCTTCCTCCTCCACATACCCGTATACAGAAAAGCTATTAGACAAAGCAGCAAATACATTAGCAAATTGATTGATTTTGTTTGCTGTAACATCGCGCACTCTTCTTAAATATTGTTGTTGATCCTGTGAATGTTCCTGTGTACCCGGCATAAATTTAGCAATACGATCCATAACAAGCTTCGGTGTTAATAAGAAGAAAACAATCGCTACACCAGATTCAATTAAAGTTGTTACAATACTTGTTTGCTTGTCTACATATAATGTAATTAAGCTTGTACCAATCAATAAACCTAAACTAACTCCTATACGCTTCCCTTCTTTTAACAATCCCCCAAGCAATCCTGAAAAGGCAAGGAGACTAAGTTGAGACAAGCTCGCCACATTTGCTAAACTTAATATTAACCCAGTGACAACTCCTACCGTGGACCCTGTAGCTGCCCCTGCAATAAAGGCAAATACTAATACTAAATATCTAGTGAAAATATGTTGAATAGAAGCATCATAAACAAACCAATCCGTTGTGCCCGTTAAAACAGATGCTAGTAATATAATTAAACAAACAATTTCTTCTGTTTCTAACGCTTGTTGCTTCCCTTTCCTTTCCACTAAAAGCGGAACACTTTGTAAAAATATCATCGTTAATACGAAGCTAAGCCCCGCTTCGATCGTACTGACGAGCAGATCATACATGGTGACGGTTTGCTGTGCAAAATATACAACAACTAAATGTGCGGTTAATGCGGAGATAAATACTTGGAATGGTACAAGTCCAACAGTTTTACGTGTAAACCGACTAAAGAAGATATTATAAATAAAGAAGGTAAAGATAGATGCAAAAGTAAAAAATAAATTATCTATTGAAACTGAAAGTGCTCCCCCCATTAGGGCTAAGAACGCGAGCGGCATTTTATCTCGCTTCATAACATAAACAGCAGCAAAAAACGGCAATGCAAACGGTAAAATGTTTGTTAATATATATGCTCGTCCCAAAAGAAAACCAATAACAGCAATAATGAATCCCCATCTAAAGAAAACTTTTTCAAACTTCATTCGCAACTTACTCGTCCACTTTATTGTTCCAAGCTGACTTTCATTCATCGCCAATGCACTTGTATTCATAGTATTCCTTCCTGCTTTAGGCATATTTTTAACACCACCTGCATAGTTTAATTACTGTTATTATAAAAGATGATTATTGGTTTTTTTGTCAAAACAACAGTTTTGACTTTTATAATCGTTCGACTTTTTATTCGAAATAAATCTACATATATACATAGTATTTAATTTATTTAAAGCGAGTTGAAAGAATGTTCAGAAAATATAGGGTGATTTTGTAGAAGTATTGTACGTCTTAATTTATATTTAACAAAAAAAGACCATGCAAATTTGCATGATCTTTTTAGATGACCCGTACGGGATTCGAACCCGTGTTACCGCCGTGAAAGGGCGGTGTCTTAACCACTTGACCAACGGGCCGTTAAATTAAATATAGCGGCGGAGGGGATCGAACCCCCGACCTCACGGGTATGAACCGTACGCTCTAGCCAGCTGAGCTACACCGCCATGTCGTCGTATTTAACGGACAATTAGTATATTACATCAGATATATTTTAAAGTCAATACATCTCAAAAACTTTTTTAAAAATATATTCTCTCACATAAAAAAGTACCCGAGTAATTACTCTGGGTACCTCTCTATATGTTAAGAATTAAACGGACTTATTATCCGCGACGTGCGCCACGGCCACCACGTTTAGATTCTGTGTTACGCTTTAAAGAAGTTAAACGATCTTCACTATCTTTTAAAAAGCGTGCCATCTTTTGCTCAAATGTTTCTTTTGGAGCTCGTTCGTTACCGCCACCGCGGTTATCTCTGTTGGAAGAACGATTATTACGTTGTGGACGTCCAGAACGTTGTTGATCACCACCACGTTGGTATTCACCACGTGGACGATCTCCTTCTGTTTTTTCACGTTCTTTCGCTTTCTTAATAGATAGGCCAATTTTGCCATCTTTTTCAACATTGATAACTTTTACTTCTACTTGGTCGCCTACTTTTAAGTGATCGTTAATATCTTTCACATAATTATCAGCAACTTCACTAATATGAACAAGACCTGTTAAGCCTTCTGGCAGCTCCACAAAAGCCCCAAAATTTGTAATACCTGTTACTTTACCCTGTAACTTGCTGCCTACCTCGATTGACATAAAAAAAATGCTCCTCCTTAGTGATTAAAAAGTCAAATTTTACTTTATTATATATAATCCTAAAATACAGTGTCAATAAGACATACTCTACTTAGAAACAGGAAAAATTATCTCCCCTTTTCCGGAGAAGAAATAATCCCTTCTAGCAATCTTTAAAACGTACTCTTCATCATTCAACTTTTGAACTTCATCTTTTAGATTCTTTTCTTTTTTCGTTAATGAATCCAGTTCTTTTTTCATGTCCTTAACTTTTGCTTCTTTTGCTTTAATGGAACTGTTTTGTTGATAAAACGTCACACTAATACTAGCAATAATTGTAAAAGCAAAGACAAGAAAAACCGCTAAACGGCGATAAAGTCGCTTCCTGTTCTCATCCGTTTGTATTATATGTTCTTTAACAGGATTTGGACTCTGTTTGTCGATTGTTCTTTGTCTCAGTTCCCTCATTTCCGAGGTCCCCCTAACTTCTTTTTTATACGCACCCATAATTGGAAGATATGTCCCTTCAATTTTGCTACATATTGCAGGAACCCTACATGCTTCATTATAAAAAGTTTAACACGATTAGGGAGAAGTTTCCATATGAGCGAAGCAATAAACCGAACAGGCGAGAAAAAAACTTTCCATATGAAAAGTAATATCCAAATCACCATTTTCCATAACACATGTCCAATTGAAAGCAGTATACGAAATAAGAATAATATAAATGCAATAAATAGCTGTGCTATAATAATAACAGGTTTTATCATGAGTAGCTGTATAATTCGAACAAAAAATTGTGTTGTTTGTACAAAAATATAGATGAGAAAATTTAACATCTTCATGTATAGTGCTTTCAATAAGCTTTGATATGCTGCAAAACCACACAGTAACGCCAAAAATACATATATACGTAGTTCGGCTTCATTTACACGCAGTAATACATAAAAAACGAATAATGCTTGGACAATCCAAAATAGTATATCATGTATAAATACAAGCCAACGTTTACGCTCTTGGCGTTTTAAAAACCGTTGGTATGTATCTAAAGAAGCACCAATCCAAGCACCCATTCCAATCATCGAAAGCATTGTATACAACTGAATTGTTAGGCTCATTTAAACAGCTTACTAAAGAAGCCTTTAGTTTTCTCCCCTTGGTTCTCATCAATATACAGCATTTCATGAACTTTCCCTTTAATTGATACAACACCCTTTTCTACATCTAAATTCTTCATTTGCAAATTTTGACCACGAATTGTTAAAAAACCCATTACAGTCTCGAGTAAAAACTCTTCGCTATCAAAACTCTCTACTTGCTTTACACCAGTAATATCGATTACACGCCTGCCACGCATGATAATATCATGCTCTACAGAAACATTTTGTTGATTAGAAGACATAGGTGAGTAACCATTATTCACGAAAATCCCCCCATAGCTTTATACTAGCTAATAGTAATGTATGAAGGGCTAACCTATTTTAGAACAAGCCTTCTTCCGCTTTCACTTTTTCCTCACGAACGAGACTATACATGTTTGCTGCATCTTCTTTTTTAGTTGTTTCTTTCAATTCATTTACTTTCACAGTTACTATTTTTTGCCCGAAACGAATTGTTAATTCATCCTCTACCTTCACATCTGAACTCGCTTTTGCCACTTGGCCATTAATCGAAATTCTTCCTTGGTCAGACACTTCTTTTGCTAATGTTCTTCTTTTAATTAAACGTGATACTTTCAAAAATTTATCTAGACGCATATCAAATCCCCCTATTAACGCTCTGTTTGTTTTGCCTCTTCCCATAAAATATCTAACTGTTCTAATGATAAATCTTGCATTTCCTTATTCATTTCAGCTACTTTTGCTTCCATGTATAAAAAGCGATTCATAAATTTCTCATTAGTTGAACGTAACGCTTCTTCTGGATCTAATTTATAATGACGAGCTATATTCACAAATGCAAATAGTAAATCACCAAATTCACCTAGCATCTTTTTCTCATCCATGTTTACAACTTCTTGTTGGAATTCTTGCCATTCTTCTAAGGCCTTCTCTATCATCGGCTGCACATCAACCCAATCAAATCCAACCTTTCCAGCTTTCTTCTGAATTTCATAAGCACGCATTAGTTGTGGCAAGCTTTTTGGAATACCCGCTAAAACAGATTCTTTCACGAATCCCTTTTCTTGTTTTTTAATTTCTTCCCAATTTGCAATCACTTCATCAGCATTATTTACATCCGTATCCCCAAACACATGCGGATGACGACGAACCATTTTCTCAGCTAAAGTCCGAATAATATCATCTATAGAGAACCAACCTTCATCCTCTCCAATTTGGGCATGAAGCATAACTTGTAATAATATATCACCTAGTTCTTCTACTAAATGATCATCATCCTCTTCATCAATTGCTTCTAGCACTTCATACGCTTCTTCAATTAAGTATTTCTTTAAAGATTGATGAGTTTGCTTTTTATCCCATGGGCAACCATTCGGTCCACGAAGATCAGCAATAATTGCTCTAAGCACATCAAACTGCTGATATAAGGACGCACGTTCCTTAACTGGCGGTACATACACACTCGTTAAATTATTTAATTCTGTTTCGTGATCTAACATGTATAACGATACCTTTTTCACTTGCTCGAATGAAGTCCCTGCAGCTGTTACGATATACACTTCGTAATCATCTGGCAAAATCTCCATTAACGTTAGCTTCACATCTGAAGCAACGAATGCATCATACACTTGGCAAAAGATTAAATGTTGACGTAATTCTAATTGTCCTCTTTCAAATGATGTAGCATCAATTAATTGGAACCCTTCAATCGGATCAATTTTTAGACTTGCAAACATCGGATCAAGGAAACTTTGTCCACCTTCAATTCGCACTTCAATATTTGCTGCTTCTCCTTTTTCCAAAAGTAGCTGAACTGTTCTTTCTGCTACAAGCGGATGACCTGGAACAGCATAAATAATTTCTGCGCCTTTAGCTTGTTCTAGCAATGTATTCGCAATTGTTTCATATACGATTTCAAATGTATCATGTGCCTCATATACATTATCAAAGGCCGTATACTTTATAGCTTCTTTCTCCAATTCTTCTATAACTGGGTGTTCCTTCGTTCTAACAAACATATGGTCTGCTTCTTTTATCTTTCGATATACACCCATCGTTAACTGATCTAACTCACCAGCACCTAATCCTAAAATAGTAATGATTCCACTCACAACCAGTCACCTCTATCCACTCTTCTTCAATGAACCTTCTTTTTTCTCTTGTTTCATAACGGTTCCTAATTCTTCTTTTGTAAATACACGTAATTTTAAAATTAAAAACATATATGCTAATCCACCGATAGCTACACCTAACAGCGCTTCAAGCGTCGCAATTCCTCTATGTCCTGTATCAATTACTAATCCGGACATTCGCAACATACGCATAAAGATTATTAATACAAACCCCATACCGATACCACTAATAGCTACACCTAACATATTCCGCCTATCAATAAGCGGCTCCGATACAGCTCGCATAAGTAACACACTATTTAGCAAGGCAATTACAATAAGCGCAACTAAAGTTGCAATTGCAGCTCCCTTTACACCAAAATACGGCATTAATATATAGTTTAAAACTAACTTCAAACAACCTCCAAATACAACGAATATTGCTGGTTTTAATGTTTGTCCCACTCCTTGCAAAATGGAAGCAGTTGTAATTGACAATGAACTAAATAAAATAGATAAAGATAAAATCGATAACACATCTGATCCATCACTATTTTCAAACAACATAATATTTGTAGGTTGAATAATACAAGTTAATCCAATAGCAGCTGCAAATCCAATAACAAATGTTATTTTCATTGCTAATTTTACCTTTTCTTGAATAAATGAAAGATCTCCTCTTTCTTTCGCCGCTGTAATAATAGGAATAAGTGACAATGAGAAAGAAGTTGTCACAACAGTACCTAATTGCATAAGCGGGATACTTCTATCATAAACACCTTTTAGTACCTTTGCATTTTCAACTTGCTCTCCCGCACGAATAAGCAAAGTATACAAGGAAATAGAATCCGCCATTTGTATAAAAATAAGGACTAAATTACTAACACAAATCGCTAATCCCTGCCAAAAAAGGATTCGAACAACCCTTTTTTTATTTCCAATTCCTTTCCAGCTTCTAAAGAAAATAGCATGGAAATCATGACGCATATAAAGTAAAAGTACGATAATCCCAATAAGCCCGCCTGCAATTGAACCTAGCATAGCACCCGCACCAACTGTATATAAATCAAATCCATGAGCAATAAGGAATAGTGATAAAAATACAATAATAGAAACACGAATCGTTTGTTCAATTACTTGCGAAACAGCCGTCGGCATCATATTATTGAATCCTTGAAAATATCCTCTCGCTACAGATAAAAATGGCATTAGTAGGAATGAAAACGAAATAACGCGTAATAATTTCTCTAAATGCATATCGCCCATAGCCGATGCAATTGTTTTGGCCCCAAAGAATAATGTGAAAAATCCTATAAAGCCAATTCCTAATAAAAACCAAAAAGATACACAAATAATTTCTTCTGCTTCTTTTTGTTTTCCTCGTTCTAATCTTTCTGCGACCATTTTTGAAATAATAATGGGAAACCCATAAGTAGCTAAAATCAAACAAAATCCATAAAACGGATAAATTTGTTGGTAAATATAAAAACCAACATCACCCGCTATATTTTGATATGGAATACGGTAAAAAGCGCTTAATACCTTCGTAACAAAACTTGCGATTGTTAATATAATAGCCCCACGCCAAAAGGCTTGGTACTTCTTCGCTTCCATACAAGAAAACTCCTTTTTCTATTCTCACCCCTCGTATTATATCACAAAGAAAAACTGGCTCTCCTTCATATTCCTTAGAACCTGTCTAGAATCTTTTTAATAAAATCGCCACGCCTGCCAATAAGCA
>NZ_JBFPJH010000369.1:0-3005 GCF_040838255.1 Bacillus sp. C30
TTTATATATTACATTGTTCAAAAACAAAATAATATTTGATATTATTTTCTTGAGTCCATTTCAACAAAATAACCAATAAAAAAGAGGACGCAATTGCGTCCTCTTTTTTATAAATCTTTTACTCGTAGTACACGCATTGCATTTAATACTGCAAGTAACGTCACACCAACATCTGAGAAGACTGCTTCCCACATTGTTGCAATACCAAAGGCGCCGAGTAATAACACTAACCCTTTTACCCCTAATGCAAATATAATATTTTGCCATACGATGCTACGTGTACGTTTTGCAATTTTTACTGCTGTCACAATTTTTGAAGGCTCATCAGTCATAATAACGATGTCAGCAGCTTCAATTGCTGCATCTGACCCTAAGCCGCCCATCGCAATACCAACGTCTGTCCTTGCTAGTACTGGCGTATCATTAATACCATCACCGACGAATGCAATCTTTTCTTTACCGCGTTTTGCTGCATCAATTTTTTCGATTTCTTCTACTTTTTGGTGTGGTAATAATTCGGCATGAACTTCATCTAAACCTAATTCTTTACCAACAGCTTCCCCGACTGATTTTGCATCACCAGTTAACATGACTGTCTTCTTAATACCTAGTTCTTTTAACTTTTGAATTGCTTGTTTTGAATCCTCTTTTACCTCATCAGAGATAACAATATAACCTGCATATTTACCATCTACAGCAACATGAACTAGTGTACCTACTGTATTTGGTTGCTTAAATGTAATGTTTTCTTTGCTCATTAATTTAGCATTACCTGCGAAAATTTCTTTTCCTTGTACTTTTACAACCGTACCATGACCAGAAATTTCACTATAGTCTTCAATAGCATTTTCATCGATTGATTTTCCATATGCATTTCGAATAGATTGTGCAATCGGATGATTTGAATATACTTCTGCAAATGCTGCATATTCTAATAGCTCTTCAGCTGTGATACCTTCACTAGGCTCCATCTTCGTAACTTTAAAGACACCTTTTGTTAATGTTCCTGTTTTATCAAAAACGATATATTTCACATCATTCAATGCTTCTAAATAGTTACTTCCTTTTACTAAAATACCACTTTTAGATGCCCCACCAATACCGCCAAAGAATCCAAGAGGAATCGATACAACGAGCGCACATGGACAAGAGATTACTAAGAACACTAAAGCTCTATAAATCCAATCGGAGAATGTAGCACCCTCTAAAATAAGTGGTGGAATAAATGCCATTATTGCTGCTGTTATAACTACAACAGGAGTATAATAACGTGCAAACTTTGTAATAAAGTTTTCTGTTGGCGCTTTTTTGCTACTTGCATTTTGTACTAAGTCTAAAATTTTCGATACAGTGGATTCACCGAACTCTTTTGTAACTTCGACAATTAATACACCATTTTGGTTTACAAAACCACTTAATACGTCATTACCAACTTCTACTTCCCTCGATACAGACTCACCTGTTAACGCTGAAGTATCCATCATTGATGTTCCCTCAACCACTTTCCCGTCTAACGGTACTTTTTCACCTGGTTTTACGATAATATACTCACCAATTTGCACATCTTCTGGTGATACTTGTTTCGTTTCGTTTCCAACTTTCACATTCGCATAGTCAGGACGAATATCCATTAATGACGTAATTGATTTTCGAGAACGATTTACTGCAATACTTTGGAACAGTTCCCCTACTTGGTAAAATAGCATAACTGCTACCGCTTCTGGATATTGTTGAATCGCGAAAGCTCCTAAAGTTGCAATTGCCATTAAAAAGTTTTCATCGAACACTTGGCCGCGAGTTATGTTTCTTACCGCTCTCCAAACGATATCTCCACCTATTAATAAATAAGCAAGGACGAATAATGAAATTGTTATCATTTGCGGTAATCCGGCTAACGCAGCAATTCCTGTCAAAATTCCACCGACTACTAATCTTCCTATCATCTTTTTCACATTTCCATCACCATGATCATGGTCGTGTCCTTTTTCCTCTTCACGAACAACTTTTACATCAGGCTCTAACTTTTGAACAACATTTTTTATATTTTGTACAGTCGATTCAAGTTCTCGTTTATTTGCAACTTCTACTCGTAATTTCTTTGATACGAAATCAACAGTCGCTTCTGAAATTGTTGGCATTTCCTTTACCTTATTTTCAATCTTCATTGCACAATTTGCACAGTCTAAGCCTTCTAATACAAATACTTCTTTTACTGATTTTGTTTTTTGCTCTTCTTGCACTTTAATATGTGGCTCTAATTTTGTAACAAGTTGCTTCGCTTCCGTAACAACTTGATTTTCTTTATTTTGCGGTGTTTCTAAAAGCATCGTTTTTGTTGCAAAGTTTACGGAACAAGATGTTACCCCTTCTATATTCCCAACACCTTTTTCAATTTTCATTGCACAATTTGCACAATCTAAACCTTCTAGCATAAGTTTCTTTTTCACTAATGCTTCTGCCATCGTTCTCCCTCCTCGCTTTTTTATTCTTCCTCGTTTACGTGCTCAAACGCTTGCTCGAAGATATGAATTACGTGTTGATCAGCTAATGAGTAATAAACTACCTTTCCTTCTTTACGGTTCTTTACAAGCTTTGCTTGCTTTAATACACGAAGCTGATGTGAGATTGAAGATTGCGTCATTCCTAATAAATAAGCTAAATCACAAACACACATTTCAGCTTCAAATAATGCATGTAATATTCTCGTACGTGTACGGTCACCTAATACTTTAAATAATTCTGCTACTTTACTTAAACTTTCATCAGTCGGAATTGTTTGTTTTACTTGATCCACGATTTCCTCGTGAATTACCGTTTGAGAACATGCTTCCTGTTGCGTTTCTACTTTATTTTCAGCCATCACAGCTCACCTCTTCATTTGAACATATGAACAACTATTCATATGTCTTATACCTTTATTATATGAGCGTCCATTCATATGTGTCAATGAATTCTCATACATTTTTTAAAACATTTCGTTCACATTTCAAAATAAACATATAAAT
>NZ_JBFPJH010000370.1:0-2994 GCF_040838255.1 Bacillus sp. C30
AAATAATATAAAAGGAGAGTACGTAATGGAAATAACAATTGAGCGTTTAGTAAATGAATTAAAGGATGTACTTCTTGAAGAGCAAGTAGTGGTTAATAAGACAGTAAGAGAGTTACATAGTAAAGATGAATCTTACCATAATAGTAGTTTACCTGATGTAGTTGTTTTTCCAAAAACGATGGAAGAGGTTAGAGCAATAATGAAAGTAGCGAGTGAGCATAAAAAACCTGTCATTCCATTTGGAGTAGGTTCTAGTTTAGAAGGTCATATAATTCCTTATGAAAAGGGGATTACAGTTGATTTTTCATTAATGAACAAAATACTTGAAATAAGAGAGAAAGATTTTCTTGTGAAAGTACAACCAGGAGTTACTCGTTCTCAGCTCAATAAAGAATTGAAAAAGTACGGTTTGTTTTTTAGTGTAGATCCAGGTGCAGATGCAACGTTAGGAGGCATGGCTGCTACGAATGCGAGCGGAACGACAGCGGTTAAGTATGGCGTAATGCGTGATCAAGTTCGTGATTTAGAAGTGGTGCTTGCTGATGGGCAAGTGATACATACTGGCAATTTAGCGGCGAAGTCATCATCAGGTTATCATTTAAATGGTATTTTCGTAGGATCAGAGGGTACGCTTGGATGCTTTACAGAGCTAACATTAAAAGTATACGGCATACCAGAACATGTTATGGCTGCGAGAGCATCGTTTCCAACTATAAATGATGCAGTAGAAGCTGTTATTAATATACTGCAAGCTGGCATTCCAATTGCGAGAATAGAACTTGTTGATGAATTATCTATGAAACAAGTAAATCATTATAATGAAACAAATTACAGAGAAGAACCAACACTGTTTTTAGAGTTTCACGGAAATGAAGCAGGGCTAACGCAAGATATCGAGTTTACGAAGGAAATTGTTTTTGATCATAAATGTAAAGAAGTCGCTTTTGAAACTGAAACTGCGGCAAGAAATAAATTATGGGATGCAAGACATAACTTAGCTTATTCTTACGTTCATAGTTATCCTGGTAAAAAGCTAATGAGCACAGATGTATGTGTGCCAATTTCAGAGTTAGCTGGCGCGATTCAAAATGCGAAAGAGACGTTAGATAAGGTGGGCCTTGTTGGTGGTATTCTTGGCCATGTAGGAGACGGGAATTTTCACGTGCTCTTAATGATTGATCCAAATGATAAAGACGAAGTGAAAAAAGCAGATGAAATAAATGAAAGTATTGTACTGTATGCTCTTAAGCGTGGCGGAACGTGCACAGGAGAGCACGGCGTTGGAATAGGGAAGCAGAAGTATCAAGAAGAAGAACATGGGGCTGCGCTTTTAGTAATGGAAAAAATAAAAAAAGCTCTTGATCCGCAAAATATTTTAAATCCGAATAAAATTTTTAAGTTAAAAGATAAGGAATGATGAAGTTTGGAGAAACGAATTATACACTTTGAAGGATTGGTCGTCTTATTAGCTGCGATTTATATATATGCATTATGTGGATTTAGTTGGTTATTATTTATCGTATTACTTTTTGCACCTGATTTAGCAATGGTGGCGTACGCTATTAACAAACGTGTCGGTGCACAAATTTATAATCTATTTCACACATATATCATATCAATATTACTTGTTTTAATAGGGGGCTATTTAAAGGTGGATACGATTTTAATGATTGGTTTAATATGGACAGCACATATTGGAATGGATCGAATGCTTGGGTATGGATTGAAGTATGAAACTGATTTTAAGGATACGCATATTCAGAGGTTATAGCTTAGGTAAAACGGAATTCATTGAAGCTGTATTAGAAAAAGCTATGAAGGATAGTTGAATAGAAGAGTTTGTATCAATGCGAAAATAGACTAAGGTGGCAGAAATCATATAATGCCACCTATTGTTTTTGAAGAAGAGGTTTTACTATATGAACTGACCTTATAAAACAATTACAATCTGCCCCTGCCAAATAATAAATCTCGTAAATATAATGGGAAATAAGAAGATAAGAAAAGAGGGAGCTTATGTACATACCAAAACATTTCACTATACAAGATGAAGAGAAGAAGTACGAAATGATTGAACAAAATAGCTTTGCAACTTTATTTTCTCAACATAACGGAGCACCGTACGCAACGCATTTGCCGTTATTATTAAATAGGGAAACACTTACTTTATATGGTCATTTTGCACGTCCAAATGAGCAGTGGAAATCAACAAGTGTTAGCTGTTTTTCAAGGGCCACATAGCTACATTTCTCCGTCATGGTATGAAACAAATGAAGCAGTGCCAACATGGAACTATGTTGCGGTGCATGTATATGGAGCGTTAGAAATTGTTGAAGATGAACAGGAATTAATAGATTCTCTTCAAGATTTAGTACATAAATATGAAAATTCAAAGAGCACCTACTCACTGAATGAGGTAGATCCGAATTATATGGAAGGATTAAGTAGGGGAATAGTTGAATTCAAAATAAAGATAAATAAAATAGAAGGAAAAGCGAAGTTAAGTCAAAATCATTCTGTGGAGAGACGAGAATTAGTTATAGAAGAACTTGAGAAAGTTGGGAGTGAAGGGAGCTGGGGGATTGCGAGATGGATGAAGGAGCAGTTGTATAATAATGAGGGTTAACTCGTATGCTGGAGACCAAGTATCACCTTTGTTTAATGCAGCATCTTTTAGATTATGGCTGAATCCAAAACTCAAAATTAGTGTTAATGCTACCGACGATAGTGTTAAAACAATCTTTTTCATTATTTTAGCGCCCCTTTAGCTAATGATTTTTTGCGTGCTTGATTACTTAAATTATAATATTTACTTGCTTTGGCATGATTCTCTTCTGCATAAAATTTATTTGCTATTCGTTCAGTGTACTCTTCAATACACTCCCATAATTCTTCTTTTTCAAAATAAGAAATCCCTTCTAAAACTACTTTTTCTAGTTTAATTAAATTTGATTCTTTACTAAGCTCTTCTAAGATTTTAAAACGATATTGATA
>NZ_JBFPJH010000371.1:0-2983 GCF_040838255.1 Bacillus sp. C30
AAAGTTATCTTCATGAAATGTAATCGACTTTATATGGTTCTTTTCTTTTTGCATAGAATCTACTAAAATAAGTCTTTTTATTAATGACTGTTTTTGTATAGCTTGAAGTGTAGCTTCACCCCATTTTTTTAATTTAGAGATGTTTTCAATACTGATTTCTGGCGAATACGTATCCTTTTCTACAACTGCATATACTTTATCTGCCTGTATGAGAGAGTAACTTATATTACCAACCTTTAAATTTTTCTCAATCATATAACATAGTTTGCTTTCAAACGAAACAGATACAACTTCATCATTCTCTACATATGCATTCACTGAAAATATGCCAGATAGCGTTTCGATTTTGTATTGATTAGACTCTCTCTTTTTTAAATACCCGCTTTCTAGTAACATCGTTATTACTGCGACAATGCCTCCGTAATGAAGAGGAATGGATCCTTCATGATTAAAAAACAATACAGCTGCATCCACTTCATTATGAATAGAAGGAACGACAATACATCCATTTAAACCGATAAAACCACGTGGTTCATTTAATAAAAGCTTCATTTCTTCTGCTAATTCACCTGAAAATTGTTCGTTTAATTGCTCCAAACTGTAGTAGTATTTACATGGTACGTCTTTCATTACACGAAATGCCTCGCCATTTACGTGTACGTCTACTGCTGTATACATTTTTTGAATGTTCATTTTACATCCTCCGTTTCATGTTCCATCGGCGGAATTAGCAAAAAGCCTTCTTTAAGTGGATCCTTTTCATTGTAAAAAAATCTATGCATACCCATAAGCCAAGCTGATCCCGTAATTTTCGTTACTACAGCTTCAATATTTTCTACATATGTTGTATTCATAACACACCCTTTAAATAAAGAACCTACAATACTCTCATGAACAAATTCTTCATCGATATCAATTTTTTTATGAGCATATAATACAGCTAACTTCGCTGATGTTCCTGTGCCGCATGGAGATCGATCAATTCCTCCTGGCGGAACAACAACTGTGTTTTTCACATGCGCACTTTCATGAGTAGGATCTGTATAAAATTCAACATGTGTTAATCCTCTTATAAACGAATACTCTGGATGAATGATTTCAAACTTCTCATTAATTGTATTTCTAATATGAATAGCCTTATCAATGATTGTAGATGCGTTTTCTGGTACTAACTCTAAACCTACTGACTTCGCATCGATAATGGCATAAAAATTCCCTCCATACGCAATATCAGCCTCTACAGTTCCAATTTCTTCGACGTGTACAGAAATATTTTTCAGTAAAAAAGCTGGTATGTTACAGAAGGAGACTTCTTTCGCTTTCCCATCTTGAACAGAAATATCTACTTCAACTAAGCCAGCTGGTGTATCTAGCTTTAAAGAAGTAACCGGTTCAATTACTGGAATTAAACCTGATTCAACTAAAGCTGTACATACACCGATTGTATCGTGGCCACACATCGGCAAATATCCACCTGTCTCTATGTATATAACACCTATATCAGCTTCAGGATGACACGGATCTGTTAATAATGCCCCTGACATTACATCATGACCACGAGGTTCATTCATTAACAATTTCCGAATCCAGTCATACTCTCTTTTCATATGTAACATCTTCTCTGCCATCGTCTCTCCAATTAACTTAGGAAGTCCGCTAATTAATGTCCTCGTTGGATTCCCTCCTGTATGTGTATCAATCGTCGTAAAGACTCTTTGTAACCTCATCCGTTTAACACCCTTTCTGTAAAACGACTCAAACGAAGTGGTTCAATAGGAATGATTGTTTCTTTTTCATTTAATAACTCCTCAATCACTTTCCCGGTAACTGCCGCAAGACTAATTCCATCGCCTTCATGCCCTGCTGCAATAAAATAATTCGGAATATGTTCCACTCGTGAAATTATCGGCAAATGATCTTCTGTCCACGGGCGTAATCCAGCATATGAACGAATCACCATCATATCTGCCATTTTCGGATAAAAACGAATTGCTCTATTCGCAATACATTTAATAACCTCGTTATTTATCTTCGTATGAAAACCTACAAACTCTCTACTACTACCAATTAAAAAATTTTGGCTTTCTGTCGGTTCAAATACAAGTGCCACCCCATACTTTTCAGTTAAAGCATCCACTTTTCGTTTTCCACCAAATTTAGAAATTAAATAACCAAATTCCATTACTTTACGGCAGCCAACGTGTTGTTGCCTTGAAGCTACAATAATATGTCCCTTTCTCGGTTCAATTGGGATATTCACATCTAACATCTGTCCGATTTTAGGAGCCCACACACCGGCTGCGTTCACAACTTGCTTCGCAGTAAACGTTCCAATTGTTGTTTCTACAATAAAGGAACCGTCTATATCTCTTTTCACTTCTTTAACTTCTGTATGATTAAAAGCTTTTGTACCAAATTTCTTCGATTCTGCAAGAAGTGAAAAAGCAAGAAGATATGGGTTTACAGTTGAATCCGTTGCACATTCTAAACCGCCTAATAAATCATCTGCAAAAAATGGTGATTCTTCTTTTATATCTTGCCTATCAAGCATTCGAAATGGTAAACCAGCCTCTTTTTGACGATTTACCCATTGCTGCGCTGCCTCCATCTCTTCGTCTGATTCACAAACGAGAATGCTTCCTGGCGCTCTATATTCAAATGAGTGTTCCAACTCCTCACTTAATTCAGTTACTAATTTTTGACTTACTAACGACATTTGACTATCAAATCCTGGGTCTTTATCAATAGCCAAAATGTTCCCGTCACACCGTGAAGACGTTCCACTGACAAATTCCCCTTTTTCAATGATTGTTACGTCTCTTCCGTATTTTGATGTGTAATAAGCGATAGAACATCCTATAATACCACCGCCTATTATTAAAACGTCACAGTGTCTCACATAGCACCCCTCCTTTCTCCTAAATCTCTCACTTTTTATTTATGCAATTGGTGTGCCAACTCTACATACAGAACTATTTATATG
>NZ_JBFPJH010000372.1:0-2974 GCF_040838255.1 Bacillus sp. C30
GATTTATAAGGAAAAAACTCTTACATTTTTTTGTAAGAGTTAACGTATTTCTAATCTTCTAGATAAAATTGATAAACCGTAGTTTACAACAAAATACATACAGGCTGCTAGTATAAATGTCGGAATCATATAATTTACATTCTGCCCGCTAATAATTTGAGCATTATGCATAAGCTCTGGCAATGATATAACAACCGCTAATGACGTATCTTTTAACAATGAAATAAATTGACTAACAAGCGGGGGGACCATTCTTCTTAATGCTTGCGGCAAAATAATATGCCAAAGCGCTTGCACATACGTTAATCCAGAAGACCTTGCAGCCTCAATCTGCCCTTTTTCGATAGATAATAGACCGCTTCGAACAATTTCAGATATCATTGCCGCTTCAAATATTGTTAAAGCAACAATTGCAGCTGTTATAATTTCTAACTTCAATCCCGCTTCCGGAAGTGCAAAATACGTAAAAAATATAATTAAAAGTAGCGGTAAATTTCGAATGACTTCCACGATAAAGCCTAATATTTGTGAGACGACAGGTATTTTCGTATAGCGCAATATTCCTATTACACTACCAATAATAAAGCTAAGTACAATTGCTATGAGCGCTACCTCTAACGTTATGAGTAATCCTTTTAATAAAAAGAGGATATGATCACCTGTTATCGCTCCTTTAAAATCCATTTATACCGCCTCCTTTGCCAAGCGTTTTTCTAAATAACGCACTAGCATACTTAGCGGAATTGTTAATACTAAATAAAACATCCCGACAAATATATATACATCAAACGTAACGAACGTCTTCGTTGAAATTAAGTCTCCTTGATACATTAAATCCGTTCCAGCAATAATTCCGAGTATTGAAGAGTTTTTTACTAAATTGAGAAATTGATTTCCTAGAGGAGGAATGACGATTTTCATCGCTTGAGGTAAGACGACATGATACATCGCTTGCGTATAAGTTAATCCTGAAGAACGTGCTGCTTCCATTTGACCTTTCGCGACTGATAAAATACCAGCACGAATTACTTCCGCAATAAAAGCCGCTGTATAAACTGTAAGCGCAACTGTCCCTGCTACAAAACCGTTGAAAGTAATTCCTATTACAGGCAAAGCAAAATAGAAAATGAATGCAATTAATACGAGTGGAATATTTCTAACAAACTCTACATAGGCAGAGCCAATCCAATTCAAAATACGAATAGGTGAAATTCGCATCACTGCCATAACAATTCCTAAAACAAAACTTCCTATTAGTGCAACTACACTAGACATAACCGTATATTTAAATCCTTCTAAATACATATCAATGTTATTCGTTAATATAGAAAAATCAGGCACATATTCTCCCCTCTTTCTTTACAAGAAGAGGATGAGTACTCTCATCCTCTCACTCTTACTATTTATCACGAGAAATAAAGTTTCATTTTACTTCTCTTGTTTTTGACCAATCCATTTTTCATACAATTTATCGTATTCTCCATTCGCTTTCATATCTTTTAATAAACTATTAATCTCTTTCGTTAAATCGTCTGCACCTTTTTGTACTGCAATTCCATACGGTTCATCCGTGAAAATTTTCCCTACAACTTCATAATTAGAATCTTGTTTTGCCATTCCGTAAAGAATCGCATTATCTGTAGTTAAAACATCGCCTTTACCTGCTTTTAACGCTGTAAATGCCTCACTATAATTCTCAAACTCTAATACTGTTGCTTCTGGTGATTTTTGGCGAATGTTATTTGTAGATGTTGATCCTTTTACAGCTAATACTTTAACGCCTTGTTTTATATCATCAATGCTCTTAATATTGCTTCCTTTTTTCACAAGTAACGATTGTCCTGCTTTAAAATATACATCTGAGAAATCTACTTCTTTTTTGCGTTCTTCCGTAATTGTCATTGTCGCAATAATTGCATCAATATCACCATTTTTCAGCATCGGAATACGTGTTTTAGACGTTACTTCTTTCAGCTCTAGTTTCTTTTCATCACCAAGAATTTTTTTCGCAAGTGCCTTCGCGATATCAATATCGAATCCTTCTACTTGCCCTGTTGAAGGGTTTTTCAATCCAAATAAATTCGTATCATTCTTCACTCCAACTACTAACTTCCCGCGCTTCTTAATTTGCTCAACAGCTCCGCCTTGCTTCGTATTCGTTTCTTTCGCCTCGTCTTTTTTCCCCCCGCACCCAGCAACAATAAACACGAATAAACATGAGAATACGATTAGGGTAAACAACTTTTTCATCTTAAGCATGAGATTCCTCCTTTAATGATTTAATACCCGGCCTAAAAATAGACGTGCTCTTTCTTGTTCAGGATTTGCAAAAAATTGTGATGGTGTTGTATCTTCGATAATTTGACCGTCATCCATAAATAAAATTCTATCTGCTACCTCACGTGCAAATCCCATCTCATGTGTGACGACGACCATCGTCATTCCTTCTTTAGCCAGCGCTTTCATAACATCAAGCACCTCTCCGATCATCTCTGGATCAAGAGCGGACGTAGGCTCATCAAATAGCATAATTTTCGGTTGCATCGCGAGCCCTCTAGCAATAGCTACCCTTTGCTGTTGACCTCCGGATAATTGATGAGGATATACACCTGCCTTCTCCGGGATTCCTACTTTCTCTAAATAAACCATCGCTGTTTTTTCTGCTTCTTCTTTTGAAGTTTTATTTACTTTAATTGGTGCTAGTGTAATATTTTGCAGAACTGTTTTATGTGGGTATAAGTAAAAATGCTGGAAGACCATACCAATATTTCGGCGTAATTCATTCATATCTGTTTTTTTATTGTGTACATCTGTATTTTGTACGATTAACTCTCCATCAGTAATCGCCTCTAACTGATTTATACACCGAAGCAATGTACTTTTTCCTGATCCTGAAGGACCAACAACTACTACCACTTCACCTTTTTTCACTTGCACATTAATATTTTTCAAAACTTGGAAGTTACCATAATAT
>NZ_JBFPJH010000373.1:0-2960 GCF_040838255.1 Bacillus sp. C30
CCAAACGCCACTTTATAATCCGTTCTCTATTTTTTTAAACTTTGCAACAGAACCGGATTAGTGCAGTTTGAAAATGATTCAGCCGTCTATTTTCTTGATAAAGATGCGACTGGAAAACCAATGAAACGCTGGATTACGAGTCCATTTATTATGAATAAGTATGCTTTTCATTCGGAAGCATCTATGCTTCCTCAGTGGATGAAAAATGCAATACAAAATGGCGCGTCTATTCGTTAAATATAAAAATCCATAACATAAGTAATAAAAAATAGAATGTTATTTTTTGTAAACGCTTATGCGAGTTCATATATAGTTTATTTATGAATGATGCAAGTACAACAAACAGAGGTGTATACAAAAGTACCTTCTGTTTGTTGTATAAGAAGGGATGCTGCATTCTGTCTCGATGAAAATAATGATTTTGCTCGTTCGGATTGGAGGTTATTACATGTATGATACGCTACTTGTTACAAGAAGGAGCTATCGCATCATTTGTACCTGTATACAGATAAGCATCACTCATCCAATACCCATTTGTTAATTGATTCCATCTATTTGTACTTCCTTTACGACCAGTAAATGTCGCTCCATTTGCAGTACAAGCCACCGTTACCACCTCTCCATCATTAAGAGAACCTACAACTGAGTAGTTCGTACCGGGGCCTGTACGAAGGTTTACCGTACTCCCTCCATTCGCATCTACAATCCCTTGATTCGCAAGAAGCCTTCCGTAATTATACAAAGTATAGCCCGTATATCTTACTGTACTCCCATGCATCGCATAGCCATTATAAGGGGAGGTTTCAAAGAATACCCAGCCACCTAGTTCTTTTCCTTGTAAAGGTATACGCGTATTGCCCTGCAAAAGGGAAAAATGAACATGGCGACCACTTGCATATCCACCACACGATACATCCGTCCCTGTATAACCTAAAAAGGTTCCTTCTTGGACTGGCTGACCATTCGGTATCATATTATTCCACAAATGATAGTAATCTGTGGCATATCCATTTTCATGATAGATACGGATCCACCCCCTGTTATTTGCGCACATGGTGTAAGCTATGCCATCTCCTGCAGCTAACACGCGTTGGTCTCCACCATATAAATCAAGAGAACTATAGGGTCTATCTGATCCTGACCATCCATGCGGACCGCCAGACATCACCCAAGATTGTCCTTTTTCGTAAGGTAACCGAAGTTCAGGCCTATTTTGTGAGAAAGCCTGTGCATTCCCAAGTACAGAAAATGTCTTTTTTTCTTGTGCGCTCATCATTACATCGGGAATTTGTTGTGAGAGTTCGCCGAATAAATCCGTTCCTTCTAGAGCGACTTGCCAATTTGTAGTAGATTGTTTTGCAATGAAAAGGTTTCCTTCTGGAAATGCTCCTGTTACATTTGGAGCTAATATCACTACAGATCCAAATGCCCAGTACCCATCGTTAGATAACCGTTTCAGATTCACCTGCACTTGTGTATCTGTAATCTGTGGTTCTTCCCCTTGTTTCTTTTTTTGTTGCGATAATTCCTGTAAAACAGCATGTTTAATTGAAGTTTCTGGTGTTTGCACGGGTAGTGCGTTCTTCATCGGTTTTGAATTGTCTTCTCGTAATATTGAAGCATACACCACTCCTATTACCAGTAATACTAGGGATACACTACATAAAATCCATCGTGTCCTCTTTTCTAACTTCATTTTTTCACCCCTTAAGTTTATAAAAATAGCTTTCATAAGGGGTATATGCTATGATTTAGCATTTATTAATGAGAAAATTGTATGTGTATGTATTTTATACTTGAGAGTAAGAATGTAAAGCAAGATGTTATGGATACACGTAACTTTGTATAGTGATGTATTTCGGAAAGCTAGATGGCCATACAATTTTCTCAATATGTCATGTTGTGATTTTCATATAAACTTCTCTCTATTCATGCTATATCTATATCAAGGGGTTCTGTTCTTAAATAGATTAGAAACATAATAGGAGGTACAAAATATGTCATTCAAAAAGAAATTAGGGGTAGGAGTGGTTTCTGCCGCTCTTGGTTTATCTTTCATTGGTGGGGGAACATATGCCTATTTTAGCGATCAAGTAGTAACGAATAACACATTTACTGTGGGTACATTAGATTTAGCTATGCAACCTACTACTTCATTGAATTTAAATCAGTTGAAACCAGGGGATAAAATATTAAAAAAATTCAACTTGAAAAATAATGGTACGTTAGATATTCAAGATGTTGTGATGAAAATAGATTATACGGTAAACGATGTTCTGAAAAATAATCAGGGAGATGATTTTGGTAAGCATATAAAAGTACAATTCCTTTGGGATTGGGATCCAGCAAAGAGCCCTGTTTATGAAACCACTCTTGCAGAACTAAAAGAACAAGGATCAGAAATCGTTTCAAAGAAAGTATTTGCATTCAAGTGGACGGAATCACGAGGGTTACAACCTGGGAAAATGGATTGGTTTTGGATGAAGTTTATATTTGAAGACAATGGAAAAGATCAAAATATATTCCAAGGAGATAGTATTGCTTTGAAAATGGAATTCCAAGCGAATCAGACAGAGGGAAGGGAAAGATAAGAAATGCTGCACAGAAAATTCGTGATAAAATAGGCACTTGATGTATCAAGCTATCGTATAGAGTAATTTGCAAATTCAAATTATACATAAAAAGCCGTTATATTTGTTTCAGTACAAAATGAAGTGAACCCGAATAGTGGTACATGAAAAAAACACCTCCTGAATTCGCATACTAAGTATGCAAATTCAATGGAGGTGTTTTTGGTTTGAAAACAAGAGTTCATTACCCAGAAGAAGTAAAGTGGAAAGTCATTGAAATGAAAAAGGATGGGTATTCCAATCGGGCCATTATGGAGAAGCTTGGAATTAAAAATGGGTTCTGTTGCAAAGTTTTAAAAAATAGAGAACGGATTATAAAGTGGCGTTTGG
>NZ_JBFPJH010000374.1:0-2943 GCF_040838255.1 Bacillus sp. C30
TCCATCCACTCCTTAATAATTAATCATTTATTCCAAATCTTGCTTCAAGTACATTTTCTGCTTGCTCCAATTGATCTTCAAGTATATCTTGTTCTCTTTCTTGTATTTGATATTGTTCAACAGTTATCGTTCCAGCGTGAAAATCTGCTTCTAGCTGATCATCAGATAGATCTATCTTGTCATCTAATTGGTCAATTTCTTTTTTTGCTGCTAAGTACGTATTTAAGTTATCTTCTTTTGCTCCAACTGGTTTCGTATTATTTGCCTTTTCTACAATAGATGTGACTTCGTTTTTGAAATCTTGTGTTTGCTTAGTATCATTCATAGCAGGCCCTGTTTTGTGTGGTTCTTGTTGTAGTTGAGCACCTTCTTTTTGTGATGTATCGTTTTCTACTTTCAATTGTTGTATTTCTGTATCGTTATCAGCTTGAGTAGAACAAGCTGTTAAGAATAAACAAGACATTGCTCCAATCATCATCCATTTTCCCATTATGTTCTCCTCCCTTTACATGTGCACCTTATCCATGTCCTTATATTACTGAACAAACATTAAAGGAAGATTAATGTGCAAAAAAATAAAGTGAAACTTTAATCAGCCCTCACCAATCGGACTTTTACGGGCAGCCCGACTCCCACCTAACTCTCTCGCATTCGCCGAATTTTGATGTAGGAGTCTTACTGCCCGTTAATGCGGGATAAAATGATATAATTAAATAGTTTCTAATCTTTCTTTAATGTTTCGGAATTATAGTGATACATATAAATAAGAAGAAAAGGAGAATGTTAATGCGAGTTCTTATTGTCGAAGATGAAAAAGACTTACAAAATATATTAGTAAAACGATTAAATGCAGAATATTATAGTGTCGATGGATGTGGGAATGGAGAAGATGCTTTGGATTATATAAGCATGGCTACCTACGATTTGATTGTGCTTGACATTATGATTCCCGGAATAGATGGTTTACAAGTATTACAAAGATTACGTGCGGACAATAATACAACTCCTGTCTTGCTCCTTACAGCTAAAGATACAATTGATGATCGCGTAACAGGACTCGACTTAGGTGCGGACGATTATTTAGTAAAGCCCTTTGCTTTTGATGAGCTGTTAGCAAGAATTCGAGTGTTGATGCGAAGAAAAACAGGAAATACATCTAATGTGTTTGAAATCGCTGACCTAGTGGTGGATTGCAATATGCATAAAGTAACAAGAGGAGATCAAGTTATCAATCTTTCCAGTAAAGAATTTGCTATTTTAGAATATATGATTCGTAATAAAGAAGTTGTGTTGACACGAGATAAAATTGAGCAACATGTGTGGAATTACGACTATGAAGGTGGCTCGAATATTATTGATGTTTACGTCCGATACCTTCGTAAAAAAATTGATAGCCAGTTTGAAACGAAGTTAATTCATACAGTACGAGGCACTGGTTACGTATTGCGAGTTGAATCATGAAAAGACTATCAATAAAAATGAGAGTGACCCTATGGTATACGGAGCTAGTTGTAATTATTATGGCACTCGTGTTAGCTTTTATTTTAACTTCTTCAGATAAAGTTGTGCTCTTTAATATGAAAAATCAATTGAAGAGCACAGTAAAAGAAAGCATTGAAGATATCGAATATAAGCATGGACAGTTAAAGATTGACGATGAATTTGAAGCCTTAGAAGATGGAGTAAATATCATCATTTATAGTAAGCAAGGTGAGCTGTTGGCAGGACATAGTCCAACAGGATTTAATAAAAAGGTATCGCTTAAATCCGATGTAATACAAACCATTAAAGACGGTAATAAAGAATGGATAGTATATGATTTCCTCCATAATGTAGGCGGCGATGAGCAAGTCTGGGTTCGTGGAATAATGACCATGAATCAATTATCATCGACCATGAATACGCTTATTGTGGTAACACTCATCTCATTTCCATTACTTATTCTCATTGCAGCAGCGGGAGGATATTTTATTACGCAAAGAGCGTTTCGACCTGTGCAACAAATGAGTGATTCAGCCAGTGAAATTGGTGATGGTAAAGACCTTTCGAAGAGAATTAATTTACAAGGTTCATCGAAAGACGAAATGTATCATTTAGCACAAACCTTTGACAAAATGTTTGAACGATTGGAGACATCATTCGAAAGTGAAAAACAATTTACATCTGACGCATCTCATGAATTAAGAACACCAACATCTGTTATTATTTCGCAATGCGAATACGCTTTATCGCAGAGGAATAATCCGACAGAAATGGAAGAATCGTTAGAAGTAATTTTAAGGCAATCGCGTAAAATGTCCGCGTTAATCTCGCAACTCTTATTATTAGCACGAGTTGACCAAGAAAAGCATAATACTTTTCAATTTGAATGTATCAATATGAGTGAATTAACGGAAATCGTTGTAGAAGAGCTTTCATTAATGATTCAAGAAGCTTCGATTAATATAACAACACATATAGAGGAAGACCTGTTTATTAAAGCAGATCAAACATTGATGATGCGTTTATTAATGAATTTACTAACGAATGCGATTGCTTATAGCAAAGCGAACGGCACTGTGAATATGCAACTGTTCCGGGATGAAACCAACATAATAGGTAAAGTCTCCGATAATGGCATAGGCATCAGCGAGCAGCATATTGTGAAAATATGGGACCGCTTCTATCGAGTTGACGCAGCACGAACATCTTCAAACAATGGAAACACAGGTTTAGGATTGTCGATGGTAAAATGGATTATAGAACTACACGGAGGAGAAATTACCGTTGAAAGTGAATTAGGAGAAGGCAGTACTTTTACATTTAAACTACCTATTGAAAACCGAGCATAATGTATGCTCGGTTTTAGCTTTAGAATAAAGATTGATTAAAAAGCTCTCTTCAGTCCTTATTTAAAAGTAAATACAAAAACTCCATTTTGAAAAAAAGCGATCAAAATAGAGT
>NZ_JBFPJH010000035.1:0-22962 GCF_040838255.1 Bacillus sp. C30
TGTATGTATCATTTTCTAAAGAAGGAAAAATATATAATTAGGTGATAACTTTTATGAAACAAATTTGGCGTATTTATAAGACAGATTTACGGAATGTAGCCAAACATTGGGCTGCAATTGTTATTGTTTTAGGGTTAATGATTTTACCATCGTTATATGCATGGTTTAACATCAAAGCTTCTTGGGATCCTTACGGAAATACGAAAGGAATCCAGATTGCAGTTTCTAACCAAGATGTTGGATCAAATTTAAGAGGGAAAGATATTAATATCGGGAAAGAAATTGTAGATTCACTTAAGAAGGACAAAAATTTCGGGTGGAAGTTTGTTGATGAAAAGCAAGCAATTTATGGAGTAGAGCGTGGAGATTATTCCGCAAGTATTACTATTCCAAAAGATTTTTCTGAAAAGATTGCAACGGTCTTGAATGAAAATCCACAGAAACCAGAACTTGATTACTATGTAAATGAAAAAGTAAATGCGATTGCACCGAAAATTACAGCTAAAGGTGCATCGGGTCTTACAGAAGAGGTTAGTAAAAACTTTGTTAAAACAGCAAACGGTGAGATTTTTGAAATCTTCAATGACCTTGGAATCGATTTAGAAACTAACTTACCAAGCATCGAGAAAGTAAAAGATCTTGTATTTAAATTAGAAGCGCAGTTCCCAGAAATGAATACACTTATGGATAAGGCGTTAGATGATGCGACTCGAGCGGAAGATATCGTGAAAGTAGCACAAAAAGATCTACCTGTTGTAGAGAGTGTAATAAATGATGGGCAAGAAGCGTTGGCAAATTTAGATAAGTTCTTTGCAAGACAAGACCAAACATTAAAGAATGCTCCAGGAACGATAAGAAATGATTTAGTAGCAGCAAAAGGTGTTATGGATAGTGCAGCTGCATTTACTGACTTTTTAATGAATCCGGGTGTGGATTTAGCTATTC
The DNA here is from genome assembly GCF_040838255.1 of Bacillus sp. C30. NCBI lineage: Bacteria > Bacillati > Bacillota > Bacilli > Caryophanales > Bacillaceae > Bacillus > Bacillus sp. C30. Next base: position 946 of record NZ_JBFPJH010000035.1, read on the forward strand.
CTGATTTGTCTGGAATGAATGGATTGCCTGAATTCCCAGCGAGACCGGACCTTTCTAAGTTGAATAGTGATGGTTATAAAAATATAGCGCAAAATATTAATCAAACAGTCAATAATGTTTTAAGTTCATCCCGTGCAGGAACAGCTTATGCACAAAGTGTTATGGATGGATTGCAAAATGGGAGCGTTGACCCAGAGATAGCTAAGAAAAATATTTCAACTATATCTAATAATCTTCAAACGCATATTGACAATCTCTCTTATGTAATTGATGTTATGGCTCGTTTAGAGCAAGGAGCTCAAACTGAGTTTGGGCAAAATTTCTTTAAAACAAGAAAAGAGCATTTAACAGCTATTAAAGATGGACAACAAGATTTAAATAATCGATTTAAACGTTTAAATGATTTGATTAGCACAGGTCAAGAAGTAAAACAAGATGTGCGAGATGGAATCAATCAGAAACTAAATGAAACAAATGCTTTAATCGATCGAGCTGAAAAAGATTATAATGAAACATTTGTAGCAGATTATCAAAAAGCAGTTAGTACAGTAGATCAAGCTAAAGTTGATGCAAATGCAGCATATGATAATGCAAAAGCAGATTACGATAAAGCGAAAAATGGCCTTGAAGGTGCTAAAGCAGATTTACAAAAAGCAAAAGAAGATATACAAAATAAAGGTGTTAACGGTTTAGATTCAACAAAAGTAGCTTTAAATAGCTTAAATGGTCAATTCCAATCTGGAATCGGTTTAATTGATGATATGATTCCCGTTCTAGAAAGCACAAATAAGGTTTTAGCAGATGTAAATAGTGATAAAAACCTTAATAATGGAATTGCAAAATTAAATAAAGCGAAAAGCAGTTTACAAAAAGGTGTAGAGGCAACGAATAAGGGTATTACACTTCTTAACAATGGCCAGAAACCGACAAAAGATGTAATTGAAAGTATTAACAATGCTGCGAAAGGCGGAGCAGCTCAATTAGCAGATGTATTATCGACGTATGATGCAGAAATTGTACCAGGCTTCAATACAGCAATTGCTCGTACAAAAGAGATGTCGAAAAATACAACTCAAATTTTAAATGATGCAGACAAAAAGCTTCCAGATGTTAAAAAATTACTAGAAGATTCATCAAAAGGCTTAGTAGACGGTAGAAAGAAATTAGCAGACATTAAAGCTGAAATGCCGGAGACTGAGAAAAAGATTAAAGAATTAGCAGATAAAATTCGTGATTTTGAATCTGAAGAGGATATAAAAGACATCATACGCTTATTAAAGAATGATGTTGAAAAGCAAAGTGACTACTTTGCAAATCCAGTAAATTTAAAAGAGAATAAATTATTTGCAATGCCGAACTACGGTTCAGCAATGTCACCATTCTATACAGTGCTTGCATTATGGGTAGGCGCATTATTAATGGTTTCATTATTAACGGTAGAAGTACACGAAGAGGGCGCGAATTATAAGAGCCATGAAGTTTACTTCGGACGTTTATTAACATTCTTAACGATAGGTCTTTCACAAGCGTTTATCGTATCAATGGGAGATATATTCTTACTGGGTACGTACGTAGTCGATAAGTTCTGGTTTGTGTTATTTAGTTTATTTATTGGGGGAGTATTTGTTTGTATCGTGTACTCACTCGTTTCTATTTTCGGAAACGTTGGGAAATCGATGGCGATTATTTTACTTGTACTACAAGTAGCAGGATCGGGCGGTACGTTCCCAATTCAAATGACACCACCATTCTTCCAAGCGATTTATCCGTTCTTGCCATTCACATATGCTATTAGTGCAATTCGTGAAACAGTAGGTGGAATGCTTTGGGATATAGTAACTAGAGATTTACTTGTGTTAAGTGCTTTCGTAGTAATCATGGTTGTGGCTGCATTATTACTGAAAACACCAATTAACAAATCAAGTGAAAAGTTTGTTGAGAACGCAAAAGGAAGTAAAATTATTCATTAAAAATAAAAGGTTCCTACCGATAGTGGTAGGAACCTTTTTGTTTAATCAAATTTTAATTTCTTTAATGCTTCTGCGAATGGATTGTTTAATGGTTCTTCTTCTTTGTTCTGCTGTTTCATATATTTTTGAACGTCGCGTTTATCAGCTTTGCTGCCGGATTCTTTTTTACGTCTCTCTTGGAATGTAGAAAGTTTCTCACGATAGCCACATTTACATGCGAAAATTTGGCCTGCTCCTTCACCACGAAGTTCTAGTTTCTTTTTACACTGAGGACAGCGTGCATTTGTAGTGCGGGATACATTTTTACGGTGACCACATTCGCGATCTTGGCATACAAGCATTTTACCTTTTTTACCGTTTACTTCTAACATTGGTTTACCACAGTCTGGACAAGACTTCGTTGAAATGTTGTCGTGTTTATATTTCTTATCACTCGATTTAATTTCAGCAACAATTTCTTTCGTATAGTTCTTCATTTCTGAAATGAATACTTCTTTCTTTAATTTTCCTTTAGCGATAGCTTCTAACTTTTGCTCCCATTCACCAGTTAGTGTAGGAGATTTCAGTTCTTCTGGCACTAAATCAAGTAACTGACGGCCTTTTGAAGTAATGTGAATATCTTTACCACGTTTTTCAAGCAAGAACGAATTGAATAACTTGTCGATAATATCAGCTCGTGTAGCTACAGTACCTAATCCACCAGTTGACTTTAACGTGTCAGCAAGTTGTTTGTTTTGCGTATCCATGTATTTTGTTGGGTTTTCCATCGCTGAAAGTAATGTTGCTTCATTAAAACGTGCAGGTGCTTTCGTTTGACCTGATGTTTGGACAATTAGTTTTATGTTTAATGTATCGCCTTTTTCGATGCGAGGTAAGATTTGTTCTTTTACATCATCGCTTGCATCATCATCTTCAAATCGATTTGCATAAACCTCTTTCCAACCAGCATGTAAAATCGTTTTTCCGCGTGCGATGAACGTTTCGTCACCAATTTTCGTGCGCAATGTTAGTTGTTCATATTCAAAGGCCGGGAATAAAACAGCTAAGAAACGTTTTACAACTAAGTCATAAATTTTACGTTCTTTATCTGTGAAAGCTGAGAAGTTTACATAGCTCTCTGTTGGGATAATTGCGTGATGATCACTTACTTTACTATCATCAACAAATGATTTATTAGATTTTACAGGTTTCTGCAATACTTTATGTGCTAAAGGACGGTATTCTCCAACTCCGCAAGCCTTCAGACGCTCTGGAAGTGTTCCGACAATATCAGATGAAATATAGCGTGAATCTGTACGAGGGTACGTTAAAACTTTATGCTGTTCATATAATTTTTGCATAATGTTTAATGTTTCTTTCGCAGAGTAACCAAATATTTTATTCGCATCACGTTGTAGTTCAGTTAAATCGTAAAGACCAGGAGCGAACAATTTCTTTTGTTTTTTATCAATGTCTACAACAGTAGCATTTTGTTTACTAATTTTGTTCACGATTGCATCAGTTTTTTCTTTATTAAAGCTACGGCTATTTCCTTTTGTATCTTGCCAAGTTAGCTTTAATCTCTCAGCTGTTTGAGCTTCGATACCATAATAAGTTTGAGCTTTGAAATGTTTGATTTCATCCTCACGGCTTGCAATCATGGCTACAGTAGGTGTTTGAACACGACCACAATTTAGTTGGGCATTAAAGCGAGTAGTTAATGCTCGAGTCGCATTAAGCCCGATATACCAGTCAGCCTCTGAACGTGCGACAGCCGAAGCGTATAGATTGTCATATGCTTTTCCTGGTTTTAAATTTGCGAAGCCATCTTTAATTGCTTTATCGGTAACAGATGAAATCCATAGACGTTTAATCGGTTTCTGCATTTTAACTTTATCGATAATCCAGCGTGCGACCAACTCTCCCTCACGACCGGCGTCAGTAGCTATAATGATTTCATTTACATCTTTTCTAAGAAGCTGACTTTTTACAGCGTTAAACTGTTTCCCTGTTTGTTTAATAACTGTTAGTTTTAAACGCTCAGGTAGCATTGGTAAATCTTCTAAATTCCACTGTTTATATTTCACATCATAGCTTTCTGGATCAGCTAATGTAACGAGATGACCTAAAGCCCAAGTAACAATATATTTACTACCTTCAAGATAGCCGTTCCCTTTTTTATCACATTTCAGTACACGTGCGATATCACGTGCAACAGAAGGTTTTTCAGCAATTACAATACTTTTTGCCATATTTAAAAACATCCTTTCAAATTTCCATACGTTAAATATAGCATACATCTTTGTTCTATTCAGTCTTGCTGACGGTTTGAGTTATTTGTGATGAAATATACGTGTGAGAGTTTTACTTATATAAAGGCGAAGAATGGTTGAACCAGGAGAGTTATGATCTCTATCATTTTATAAAAGTAAAGAACTTGTTATTTTACTAGAATAAGAGTAGACTTTGAAGTAGATGAATAATAAACACATGGGAGTTTGTGGATGCAAACTGAGAGTATGACTACTAGTCCGTCATTGACCATTTGAACCTGTTGGATAATGCCAGCGTAGGGAGAGTGTAAAAGCACATGTTCAGGCACTTTGCGTACGCGCAAAGTGCCTTTTTGTGTATCTCCCATCACTATAGTTAGGAGATGAAAAGAATGAATATGAAAGAAATTAGTAAAGTAGTGGATTTGGTAAGAGAGTCTAATCCGCTCGTTCATAATATTACAAATGTTGTTGTAACAAATTTTACAGCAAACGGTTTGTTAGCATTAGGAGCATCACCTGTAATGGCGTATGCAAAAGAAGAAGTAGCTGAAATGGCTAGCATTGCGGGAGCCCTTGTTTTAAATATGGGTACACTTCGTCCTGAAGAGGTAGAAGCGATGTTACTTGCTGGTAAATCAGCAAATAAGAATGATGTACCAGTATTGTTTGATCCAGTTGGGGCAGGAGCAACTTCTTATCGAACAGAAGTTGCGAGATATATTCCGGCTGAAATCGATTTAGCTGTTATTCGCGGAAATGCAGCTGAAATAGCTAACGTTATTAATGAGAAATGGGAAATTAAAGGTGTAGACGCTGGTACTGGCAACGGTAATGTTGTAAATATTGCAAAACAGGCAGCAGATGAATTAAATACAGTTGCGGCAATTACTGGACAAGAAGATGTTGTTACAGATGGAGAGCGAACTATTCTTATTCGAAATGGACATCCTATTTTAACGAAAGTTACTGGAACAGGTTGTTTACTAACTTCTGTAATAGGAGCATTTGTAGCGGTAGAAAAGGATTATGTAAAGGCAGCAGTAGCTGCATTAACATTCTATGGAGTAGCAGCAGAAATAGCGGCTTCGAAAACAGTAGAGAATGGACCAGGAAGCTTTCAAATTGAATTTTTAAATCAGTTAGCGAATACAACTTCAGATGATATTGAGAAGTATGGAAAGATTGAGGTTATACAGTAAGGAGAGGAACTAGATGTCGCGCATTACAATGGATGAAATGTCTAGGTTATTACCAGTATATTTTATTATGGGAAGTAACAATTGTACGAAGGAGCCACTACAAGTATTGAGAGATGCACTAGAAGGTGGTATAACAATTTTTCAACTTCGTGAAAAGGGAGAAGGGGCTTTAACGGGAGAGAAACGTATTGATTTTGCGAAAGAACTACAAGCGCTTTGCAAGGAGTACGGCGTACCATTCATCGTAAATGATGATGTGGAACTAGCCCTCGAGTTAGATGCAGATGGCGTGCATGTTGGACAAGATGATGAAGGAATTACATCTGTTCGTAAAAAAATGGGAGATAAAATTATTGGAGTATCTACACATACAATTGAAGAAGCACGCTGGGCGATTGAAAATGGAGCCGATTATTTAGGAGTTGGTCCAATTTTCCCGACGAGTACGAAAAAAGATACAAAAGCGGTTCAAGGAACGGAAGGTCTAAAGTATTTTAGGGAACAAGAGATTACAATACCGATCGTTGGGATTGGTGGGATTACAATTGAAAATACAGCTTCTGTTATAGAAGCGGGTGCGGATGGTGTTTCAGTTATTTCAGCGATTAGCTTAGCGGAATCTGCGTATGAAAGTACGAAGAAATTAGTTGAGGAAGTAAATAAGAGTTTGTAGAGTCGCAAAATGAGTTGTTTCGTTTATCCTGCTATTTGTGGGAGTCTTACGCCGGTAAAAGCCCGATTGGTGCGGGCTAATAATCAGTGGGGGGGTGAACAAAACCCACTGATTAAAGTTTCAATTTTTTTAAACAAACGTTTGATTAAAAAAAGCACAAACCCTTTAAAATTGTAGGTTTGTGCTTTTATCCCGCTATTCGCCGGGCAGTAAAACTCCCACCTCAAAATTCGGCTTTAACAAAGAGGTTAGGTGGGAGATCAACTGCCCGTAAAAGCCCGATTGGTGCGGGCTAATAATCAGTGGGGGATGAACAAACCCCCCCACTGATTAAAGTTTCACTTTATTTAAAACATAATTGAAATTAAGAGCATTCCAATTCCGATAGAAGTGAATGTTGCGATTAGGCCAGGAATCATAAAGCTATGATTTAAAACATATTTACCAATTCCTGTTGTACCAGTACGGTCAAAGTTAATTGCAGCAACGATTGTCCCGTAGTTTGGAATGAAGAAATATCCATTTACTGCAGGGAACATCGCAATAAGTAATGCCGGCGGAATACCAAGTGATAGTCCGAGTGGCACTAAAGCACGAACTGTTGCTGCTTGGCTATACAGTAAAATAGATAGAATGAATAGTGCAATAGCAAATAGCCATGGTGCACTTGTCACTAAGTGTTGAATTGATCCTTGAATTATATTTAAGTTTCCGTTGAAGAAAGTATCTCCCATCCAAGCGATACCAAAAATAGCAACAACTGCTGTTGCGCCTGCTTTAAAGACGTTACCAGTTACAATGCTTTCCACATTTGGTTTACAGAAAATAATAATGAGAGCAGCAATGGTTAACATGACCATTTCAATTGTGTTTGGCATGGAAAGACGAGCTAACTTCCCGTCAACCATCCATCCCGGACGAAGGGCTTCAAATGAACCAAGAAGTACGACAAGGAAAGTTCCTACTAGGAAAAGGATAACTGATAATTTAGCGCCTTTTACACCCGCAAATTCTTTTTTCTCTTCAAGTTTAGGGATCATTCCCTCTTTTAATCGCTTCAAGTATTCAGGGTCTTCATTTAATTCTTTTCCCATTTTACTAGCAACGAATGCAGCTACCATACAAGCAATAAAAGTAGAAGGGATACTGACTTTTAAAATATCTAACAAGGTGATTTTATAGTCGGCTAACATTGCTAAAAGTGCAACTGTTGCAGCCGATATTGGACTAGCTGTAATTGCCTGCTGGGAAGCGATAACGGCAATTGACATTGGTCGTTCAGGTCTAATTCCTGATTCGCGAGATACTTCGGCGATAACGGGAAGTACAGAATAAGCGACATGACCAGTTCCCGCGCATAGCGTGAATAAATAAGTAACAATAGGAGCAAAAAATGTAATACGCTTTGGATTTTTTCGTAATGCTTTCTCAGCAAGGTAGACAAGGTAATCCATTCCTCCAGCAGCTTGCAAAGCACCGGCAGCTGTAATTACTGCTAAAATCATAAGCATTACATCAATAGGAGGAGCTGTAGGTTGTAAGTGGAAGACGAAAACAAGTATTGCCATACCAACGCCACCCATTACTCCTAGACCAACTCCGCCTAAGCGTGCACCAATAAAAATGCAGAGTAGTAACGTAAGAAATTGTAGCCAAAACATGATAAACTACCTCCGAAATTCGTAAGTTAAGATATATTCGAATAATTTAATTTGAAAGAAAATTAAATCAATATCCGGAATAATCCTTGTGTTGTATACGTTTTTTATTATATAACACAAGAAATGTAACATTCACGAACTTTGTTAAATTATTTCGAAAAAATAATACATTAAAACTTTATATTTAAATCTCTAAATAAGTGGACATTTTAATTTTTATGTTGTAATCTTTGAAAGAGAATATTTAAATTCTCATAGAACTCCCATATCGTTCAACTCGTTCAGCGAGAAAGGCAAACTGATGGAAACATGAGGGCGCAAAACTACAGGGGCTAAGGTCAAATGACTATGCTAGCCAGTTACCGGACGGATAGGGTTGGTTTTGACCAATGCTTTTTCATTGGTCTTTTTTTTATTTGTAAACAAATGAGAATCGTTATCATTTATTGATGAGGTTTATATTTTAATAGTTTTACTTTATACTAAGTTAATTTAGAAAGGTGATGTTAATGGAAAAGTATTGGCACAAGCTATCATTTCTTCAAAAAAATGTATTGTTAACTGTATTAGTTATTTTGACGCTTGTTGGTAGTATGGGGGCGTTAAGTTTTAACATGTTTCAAAATAGTATGATGTCTATATTTGAAAGGCATTCTTTTGAAACAGGAGATACGGTATTACATAAATTAGACGCAGAAATAGTGAGAGATGTTGCAAAAGATCCAACGGCAGAAAGAGAAAAGAGAGAGAAGTTAACAGAGAAATTAGATGAATCAACGGAAGAATTGAACAGTGTTGGACAAACGTATATTGTTGGAGCAAAAGAAAATGAAAAAGGTGAGTTACAAATCGTCGACTTGTCTACAGACTTAGCAAATGTTGTTGAAGTAAAGCCGGGGGACTATTATAAACAACCAGATCTTTGGATGAAAGCATATGATAAGGTAATGAGCACGAAAAAAGCAAACATGACAGTAGTATATGAAGACGCATTAGGATCATGGGTAACGATATTAGAGCCAATTAAAGATGGAGAAGATAATATTGTGGCAATTGTTGCAGCCGATGTAGATGCCTCTATTGTTCCTATTACAAAGGGAAAATTCATTATACAAGGTTTAATGTTTATTTGTATTTCTGTTTTAATTGCAACTGTTATTCAATTCTTAATCGTACGTAACGCACTTGCTCCATTGCGGGATTTACGTGAAGGGTTGCGCAAAGTCGGTGAAGGTGATTTAAGTATTAAATTAGAGGAAAGACCAGATGATATTGGTATTATTAATGCGTATTTTAATAATACCATCGAGAAGTTTAAAGGAATTATAGATAAAGTGAAGCAGACAGCAGAACAGGTTTCCTCATCTTCAAAAGAATTGTCAGTGAGTACGAAAGAGAATAGCATGGCAGTTCAAGAAATCGTAAGTTCTATGGTTGAGTTAAGAGCTGGCGCCCAGTCACAAGAAACTTCAGTACCACAGTATTTAGGTATTGTATATGAAATGGAAGATAAGATGGAAGAGATAACGAATGCTGCAAAACAAATGGCGAAAGAGTCTGAAGGTATAGAGCATCATTCAGGAAAAGGAAATGGTGTTATTAAACAGGCGATTAATCAAATGAACATAATACAAAATGCAGTACAAGATTTATCTTCTATTATTTATTCTTTGGAAGCAAGATCAAAAGAAATTAGTGATATTGTAACTGAAATTACAGGTATTTCAAATCAAACTAATTCGCTAGCTTTACATGCTACTATTGAAGCTTCACGTGCTGAGGAAACTGGAGAGGGATTTGCCGTTGTTGCTGATGAAGTGCGTAAATTAGCAGAGCAGACGGAAGCATCAGCAAAAGATATAGCAAAATTAATTGGGGAAACACAAGCTGGAACGGAAGAAGCTGTTGTTTCAATGCAAAAAGCTTCAAAAGAAGTAGAATCAGGAATTAAACTTGTTGAAAGTAGTGGTGCTTTCTTTGAAAAAATTTCGAAATCAGCACAAACTGTTACCAATCAAGTTAGAGCTGTTTCTAGCAATTCAAGTGATATATTGCAAAATAGCCAAAATATTGTTCGTGTTGTAAATGAACTATCACTTATCGCAAATAAGTATGCGAATAGTAGTAGTAATGTTCAAGAAAGTATGAAAGAACAGGAAATGTCTGTACAAGATATTGCTGAATTAGCTAGTTCTTTAAGTTGGCTTTCACAGGAGTTACAAGAGTTAATTGGGGAATTCAAAAGTTAAATGAAGTGATTATGCATGCTTTTGTTTGTTCAATAAAATAAATCATGCTACAATGAAAACGAATTAAGAACCGGGGAGCCAATTGGCTGAGAGGATGTAAGTATACATCGACCCTCAACCTGATCTGGATAATGCCAGCGTAGGGAGTTACTTTAAAGTGATGTAGCATAAGTTATTATAGAATAACTTGTATACAAGGCTTTCCTACATGGTAGGAAAGCCTTTTCTTTTTTTGAAACCATATTTTGTAAGGGGGATTTTATTATGTCACAACAAGTTACAATTTCATTTTCAGTAGTACCACAAGCGAAGAACAAAGATGTGTATTCCGTTGTTGATAAAGCAATTGAAGTTGTACAACAGTCGGGAGTTCGTTATGAAGTAGGGGCAATGGAAACAACGTTGGAAGGAGAATTAGATGTACTTCTTGACGTCATTAAACGCGCGCAACAAGCTTGCGTCGATGCTGGAGCAGAAGAAGTAATCACTTCTATTAAAATTCACTATCGTCCAAGTACAGGCGTAACGATTGACGAAAAAGTTTGGAAGTACCGTGATGAATATGCAAAACCAGAAGCGATCTAAAATAATCACAACAATTTGGCTTATCCTTCTCATTGCTATATGGGAAGGATCTGTTTCATTATTTAAAATTGAGCCGTGGATTTTACCGAAGCCGTCTGCAATTGTGCAAGAGTTAATTGGAATGAAAGATTTACTATTACCGAATACAGTGCAAACGTTACAGGAAGTAATAATTGGGTTGTTTTTTGCAATTTTACTTGGGACGAGTATTGCTATCATTATGGATGTCATCCCTTTATTTCGGATTTTAATGAATCCATTGCTCGTTATTTCGCAAACAATTCCAATCGTTGTGCTCGCACCATTATTTATTATTTGGTTTGGATACGGAATGTTGCCAAAAGTAATGGTTGTTATTCTTGTTTGTTTCTTCCCAATTGCGCTTAGCATTTTAGAAGGTTTCCAAACGGTAGATAAAAATATGCTGAAACTGTTACAAACAATGAAGGCAACGAAATGGCAAGTTTACCAGAAAGTAAAGTTTCCAGCAGTACTCCCATACTTCTTCTCAGGTTTAAAAATTGCTGTTACATATAGTGTGATGGGGGCGATTATTGGGGAATGGCTTGGTGCCAGCGAAGGATTAGGAGTTATGCTTACAAGAGCAACAAAATCCTTTTTAACGGCTCGAGTATTTGGTGTTGCAGCGATTATCGTCATGGTGACATTATGTCTGTACTTTATTGTTGAATTTATGGCAAGAATAACAGCACCATGGATATACAGAAAGGGCGGCAGAAAATGAAAAAAGGTTTAAAAATTATGTTAGCTGCATTATTAGCAGTAACTGTTGCTGGATGTAATCCGGCGAAGAAAGAAGAAAGTTCAAGTAAAGATAAAAAAGTAAAAGTCGTTTTAGATTGGTTTCCAAATACGAATCATACTGGCTTATATGTAGCGCAAACGAAAGATTATTACAAAAAGCAAGGGCTTGATGTAGAAATTATCCAGCCTGGTGATAATGTAACGGCAGAGCAGATGATTGCTTCTGGGAAAGCAGACTTTGCGATAAGCGCACAAGAAAATGTAACATTAGCTCGTGTTGAAGGAATCCCAGTTGTTTCTGTTGGTGCAATTATTCAGCATAATACCTCTGCTTTTGCATCTCTAAAAAAAGATAATATGACGTCACCGAAAGATTTTGAAGGTAAACGTTATGGCGGCTGGGGGGGACCAGCAGAAGAAGCGACGTTAAAGACGATTATGGAGAAACATCAAGCTGATTTTAATAAAGTTGAAAAAATTATTCTTGGACAAACAGATTTCTTTAAATCAATCGGTCGTGATGCAGACTTTGAATGGATTTATTATGGATGGGATGGAATTGAAGCGAAGCGTCAAGGAAAAGAGTTAAATACAATTATGGTAAAAGACTTAGATCCAGCGCTTGATTTCTATAGTCCTGTTATTATAACAAGTGAAAAACATACGAAGCAAGATAAAGATTTTGTGAAAAAATTTATGACGGCAACGACAGAAGGTTATGATTTTGCAATTAAAGAACCGAAAGAAGCTGCGGATATTTTAATTAAAGCTGTTCCAGATGTGAATAAAGAATTAGTACAAGAAAGCCAAAAGTGGTTAAGTACAAAGTATCAAGATGATGCAAAAGCGTGGGGAGTACAGAAGGAAGAGATTTGGACGAATTACATGAATTTCTTATATGACAACAAAGTTATTAAAAAGAAAATCGATGTAAAAGATGCCTTTACAAATGAATTCCTTCCAAGTGAAAAATGAGTGGATTACAAATAAAAGATATTGTAAAAGCTTTCGATGGAAAGAATGTATTAGCAAATATTAGTGCGTCTATACAAGAGGGAGAGTTTGTCTCTTTTGTAGGTCCGAGTGGTTGTGGAAAAAGTACATTGTTAAATATGATTGCAAGTGTTGAAGAGCCAACGAGCGGAGAAGTGTTTTATAACGAGGAGTATGTAAAAAAACAAGATGTTGTTAGTTATATGCCGCAACAAGATTTATTACTACCGTGGCGATCGGCTTTGCAAAATATCGTTCTTCCATTGGAAATCGAAGGGAAGCCTAAAAGACAAAGGCTGACAGAAGGAATGGAAGCATTAAAGCAATTTGAGCTAGATGAATACGCAGATCATTATCCAGATGAGTTATCAGGTGGAATGCGTCAAAGAATTAGTTTCCTTCGTACGTATTTATGTGAAAAGCCAATTATGCTGCTGGATGAGCCTTTTGGAAAATTAGATGCATTTACAAAAATGGAAGTACACAGTTGGCTTTTAAATTCTTGGCATCAAGAAAAGCAAACAATTGTTATGGTTACACATGACTTAGATGAGGCAATTTTACTTTCTGATCGCGTATTTATTTTATCTCAAAGACCAGCATCAATAGTTGGCGAGGTCCAAGTGGAATTACCTAGGCCGCGAACGATGGATATGTTAACATCTCTTGAGTTAAAGAAGGATAAGGAAGAAATTTTAAGAGTATTGGCTCCTTACATGAAAAAATAGAAAAAAGTCTTTTAACAGTTTTTTGTATAATTGCTGTTAAGAGGCTTTTTTCTATTGAAGGAGAAAGATGAAATCTATAGGGGAAATAGTGGGTTCATTAACATCGGATAAATTGGAAGAAGGAACAAAAGAAAAAGTAGAGAATAGAATATAACAGAGTGATTTATACTCTTAATATAACAAACGTTAAAGGAGTGAAAGGATAAAATGACTTTATCAACTGTTCTTCAAATGGTTTTAGCTTGATACGGGAGAAGTCTGCCCATTTTTAAAGATGAAGCTAAATTGAAGACAGCAGGTAAAGAACCTTAATCCTTTCTTACGATAATATGTAATGGGTAAGGTGTATTCACCTTACCCATTTTTATATGTATAACTAAATAAGGCTTTATACTGTTGTTCTCTCTATTTAGCTTATGGATCATAAGAAAAGGAGAGAGAAAAGATGAGTATATTAACAGTAGAAAATGTAAGTCATTCATATGGTGAGAAAACCATTTTATATAATACTTGCTTTCGATTATTAAAGGGCGAACATGTTGGGCTAGTAGGGAAAAATGGAATTGGAAAATCAATATTATTACGCTTGTTAACGGGAGAACTTATACATGATGATGGGAAAATTGAATGGTTTCCACATGTGAAGATTGGCTTTTTGCAACAGCATATAGATTTACAAGAAGGCATAACAATTGAAGAATACTTGCAAAGTGCGTTTTCTAACCTGTATGAGTTGGAACGTGACATGTTAAAACTTACAGAAGAGATGGCTGGAGCAGGAGAAGTAGCGAAATTGTTAGTAAGGTATGGAGAGTTACAAACTATATTGGAGAATTCTAATTTTTATCAAATTCATACAGAAATTGAGGAAGTAGCAACAGGCTTAGGCTTGTTTGAAATAGGATTGGAAAAGGATGTTTCAAAGTTAAGTGGTGGTCAGCGGACAAAGTTGTTACTTGGGAAACTCCTTTTAGAAAAAGCGGATGTTTTATTATTAGATGAGCCAACTAACTATTTAGATACAGCACATATAGAATGGTTGCAATCATATTTACAAATGTATGAAAAAGCTTATATTATCATTTCGCATGATGAAATATTTTTGAACAATATTACGAATGTTATTTATCATCTAGAAGAACGAAAGGTTAAGCGCTATGCGGGAGATTATGAAACCTTTTTGCAAAGTTATCAATTACAAAGGAAACAATTACAAGCGGCGTATGCGAAACAACAAAAAGAAATTGTACATTTAGAGGGTTTTATTCAAAAAAATAAAATCCGTAAAGCGAAACAAGCGAAAAGTCGTGAAAAAGTATTAGAGAAAATGAAAAAGGTTGAAAAGGTTAACGATGTACCTCGCGCCCGTTTTGATTTTAATGTTTATACTGAGCCAGTGAGTCGTATATTACAGGTAGAGAAACTGAAAATTGGTTATGGTGAACCGTTATTTCCGGAATTGGATTTTCAAGTGAAAAAAGGGGAAAAGATTGCGATTATTGGTCATAATGGGATTGGAAAAACAACAATGTTAAAAACATTACTAGGACAAATAAAACCGTTAGGCGGCTCAGTTTCTGTTGGGGAACGAGTAAAACCCGCTTATTTTGCACAAGAGGAATTTTCCTCAGAAATAACTGCACTAGAAAGAGTATGGGCAGGGAGACCAGATATGACAAGAAAAGAAATCCGACAAGCATTAGCAAAGTGCGGATTGAAAGAAGAACATGTATTAAAACCTATCCAGTTATTAAGTGGAGGAGAACAAACAAAAGTACGATTATGCGAACTTATCGTAACTAAAAGCAATGTTTTAATTTTAGATGAACCAACTAACCATTTGGATACAGAGACTAAGACGGATTTACAGGAAGCGTTAAAACAATATAAAGGTACAGTTTTAATTGTTTCACATGAGCCCTCTTTCTATGAAGCATGGATAACGAAAATATGGAATATCGAAAAATGGAACGTTTAACAATAATCACAAAGAAAAGGCATTAGCTTTTATGAGCTAATGCCTTTTCTTTGTGATTAACATGATTTTCGAGAACTCTCAAATGAGAATTGTATGAAAAAGAACTCTTATGGTGCGCTTATAAGCGCACCATAAGAGTTCTTTTTCTTTGGTTATATTTATAATAATACTAGATGCCTTTCCCTAATAGGCTACTATCTTTTTATATATATAGATAGTTTGAAATGGAATGGAAATGATTCCTATATGTAAAGGATAATGTGATTAGTATGGGAAGACAATAGAACTTAAAGGAAATTCATGTAAAATTCAGATGAACTTCACGCGAACTTCATATCAGAAACTAAATATAATCATAATAGGTTATTATAATATAAATTGTGATTTTTCATAAAATTAAAAGTTTGAATTTAGGATAGAGCACTCAAACCTAAATTCAAACTTTAGTGAAATAATTAATGGAGGTTACGTTTAGTTTTCGTTAATGGATGCATTTACAAGTTCGGCGGGATTGCCTGTTCCTGCCCCTCCGATTGTAACTGATCCACCAGGGGGAATTTCACCATTCCATCCTGCATTCGTAATTACGTAATGATTATTTATTTTACTACTAATTTTAGAATCCCAAACTTGTGTTAAATTGCCGTTATAATCAAATTCTAATTTCCAGTTTTTAATAGGGGTCGTTCCGCTATTTTTAATTATAATTGAGAAGTTGTAACCACTTCCCCAATTTGAAGTGACTGAAAAGGTAGCATTGCCATTTCCACCAGGAGGTGTTGTGTTAGCATCATCTGTTTTTATAAGAATAGAAGTAGGTTGTGATTTGTTACCAGCAGCATCTTTTGCTAATCCTGAAAATGTGTATTCTGTATTAGGTTTCAAGTTTTTAATTGTAATGCTATTTGTTGTTGTACTCCATTTCTCTTCTCCGGCAGTAATTTCATATTCAGTAACGCCTACGTTATCAGTAGATGCAGTCCAGTTTAATTGAACTGAGTTTGAATTTTTATTTGTAACAGCAATATTTTTTACGTTTGTTGGTGGTTCAGTATCTTTTTGAGTAATAGGTCCACCAAGTAATTCTTTTACTAGCGTATCAAGTAATTTTGGTCCACTACAACTATATTTTGGACTTGTACGGCAATCCCCGCTTAGTTCCCAAAACATTGCGCCACTTAAACCCTTTGTCTTTATATAGTCTGTTTTATATTTCATAGATTCATTGTCATCATAGCTAATAAAGGTTCCTGTAGTCGCATTATATAAATAAGGTACTTTCGCTACATCGTTCCATCCGCGAACAAAACCATTTTTATTCACATAATTAGATGCTAAATCACCATAATCGTACACACCTGTGTCACCGGTAGAATAATCATCCCAAGTACCTTTAGAAGCGAGCTTTCCGTCACTACCTGGTTTACAAGGTTGGTATTGCCCATTATTTTCTTTTCCGCAACTTTTCCATCCACGTCCGTAAAAAGGTACACCTAATACGAGTTTATCCGCTGGAACCCCTTCATTTGTATAAATGTCTATCGCACCATCTACGTAAAATTTCGTATCCGCTGCGGGGTCATTTGGATCTTTGTATAGTGCAGCATTATGGTTAGAAGTAGCTTCCCATCCACCGTGGAAATCGTATGTCATAATATTAATCCAATCCAGTATTTGAGAAATCTTCTTTAGCTCTGTATGATCCGCATAACGTCGGCTTGCACCTGACGCGATTGTTAGTAAATATTGTTTACCATCTTCTGCACCAGCTTTCGTTAATGCATTTCGAACATCTTGAAGCAGAAGGGTGAAGTTTTGTTTATCTTCAGGACGATAACTACCACCAGGAATCGTTTCAACACCCGGGTATTCCCAGTCTAAATCAACGCCGTCAAATCCATATTCGCGAAGAAAAGCTACTGTAGATTCAGCGAACACTTTTCTTGTTTTTTCATCAGCGGCCATATCAGAAAAGCGGTTAGACCAAGTCCAGCCACCAACTGAAATAATTGTTTTTAAGTGAGGATACTTAGCTTTTAATCGTTTCAGTTCTCCGAAATTTCCACAGCGGGCATATTTATCACAATCTTCCCAAGTTGTACCCGATCCCGGATAAGATTTTGTGACATCAGCCCATGGTTCACCGAGTACGAGAGTGCCATTAGGGACCTCTTTATTTTGCAGTGGTACACCAGATTCTTTACAGTTCCACGTTTGTTTATTTGGATTATCGGGGTGAGTAGAAGGGTTTCCATGTTTTCCATTCCAGCAAATATCAGCGAAAGCATAGTTTAAATGAGTTAGCTTTGATGCATCAATGTCTGCAACTTGATAATTACGTCCGTAAACGCCCCATGAAGGAAAATACCCAACAATTTTTTGACCTTGCTTTGGTGAATCTGCTAATGCGAAATTTGGAGTAATAAGGTTTGTGAGAAAAAGAGGTAAGAAAAGTAGTAGGGATAGTAATAGCAGCGTGAATCTTTTTGATCTCATAGTCATTTCTCCTTTCAAAATAAAAGATATATTTAAAGGCATGCGCCAATAAACCAAAGTGAATCTAGACGTATGAAACGTCTAGATAAAAATGATCAGACATCACGAAGTCTATACAAGGGAGCTGGGGGTGATTAAATCGTAGCAAATGCAAGATTTGGTGTAAACGCTTTATTTGATTCACAAAGATTTTCTCAATATTAAATGGCTCTAATACAGACTACACATGAAAATAAAATATTGATTAGGGAGGAAAAGGCTCCTTGTAATTAAATTTGAGAAAAAATTGTATAAAGTCAATTTGTAATAGCGTAGCAAGATGAGAAAATATCATGTAAAATAATAGTAAAAATATGTAAAGGAGCGAATGGTGTGGATGTCTTTTTGAACATTGCTGAAGAAAAAATTCGACAAGCAATACGGAATGGTGATCTCGATCATATTCCGGGGAAAGGAAAACCACTACAATTAGAAGACCTTTCAATGGTACCTCCAGAACTTAGAATGAGTAATAAAATCTTGAAAAATGCAGGTATGATTCCACCAGAAATGGAACTACAAAAAGATATATTAAAAATAGAAGACTTAATTGCGTGCTGTTATGATGAAGTAGAGAGAAAAGAATTACAAGAAGAGTTAACAGCAAAAACGCTGCGTTTTCAGCAGGTAATGGAAAAGAGAGAGATTAAAGATAGTTCAGCTTTTCGTATGTATCAGGGTAAAGTATTTCGTAAATTACGCTAAGAGGGATAAGATGAATACATTTGAAACGATAGAAGAATTAGCGACATATATTGAAGGACAACAATTAGTACTGCTGTTTATTAAAACGGAAAATTGTGGTGTTTGTGATGTTATGTTAAGAAAAGTAAATTGCGTATTAGAGAATTATGATTACGTAGAGAAAGTAGAAATATTACTACAAGACATGCAAGAGATTGCGGGGCGATATGCAGTATTTACAGGGCCAACAGTTTTATTATTTTATAATGGAAAAGAGATCCTTCGTGAATCGCGCTTCATTTCACTTGAAAATTTAGAGAGAACCATTCAATTATTCGAAGATTAAGGGAGGCTTTTATATGGAATTTATTATTGTCATACTATTATTTGTTGTAGTTGGAACGATCGTAACAGCAGTTCGATCAAACAAAAAGAAGGTAAATCTTACAAAACAAAATAACATTCATAATTCATCCAACAGCTCATCACCATTATTTTTCTTTGCTGGATCGGATAATGATAGCTCGCACGATGGCGGTTCACATGATTGCGGAGGTTCTTTTGGTGGAGATAGTGGAGGTAGCTGCGGTGGTGATTGATGAGAATACGCCTTATAGGGGGCGTATTTCTTTTTAAACAAACGTTTGATTAGTTGGCTTACATATGCATAAAAACAGTTAAACAAACGTTTGATTAAATATTTTTAACATGCTAGGGGAAATGAAAAGGGAACCGTATTTCTTACTAAATGAGGATTTAAATTTGGAATAATACATATGATTCGAATGTGGTTTGAAAGTACGTTTTCTTAAATAAGGAGTATAGCCTCTTGCGATAGAGTTTTTTTATTTGTTATTATTAGACTGAACGGTCGGTTTAAAGAGGTGTGAATATGAGAAGAAGCGCAGAAGAGATAAAGAAAGAAATTGCCTATAAAGCAGAAAGTCTGTTTTCACAGAAGGGCTATGCAGCTACATCTATGGAAGAGATTTGTGAAATTACAGAGAGAAGTAAAGGAAGCATTTATTATCACTTTAAAAGTAAAGAAGAATTATTTTTATTTGTAGTGAAACAGCATACGTATGATTGGCTTGAAAAATGGAATGAAAAAGAGAAGTTGTATAGTACTAGTACTGAAAAACTATATGGTCTCGCGGAATATTATGTAGAGGACATACAGCAACCCATTTCAAATGCAATAGAGGAATTCTCTATGAGCCAAGTTGTAAGTAAAGAAATTCTGGATGAACTGTTAGCTTTAACTAGAGAATCATATGTTATGGTTGAGAAATTAATTGAAGCAGGTATACAGTCTGGAGAGTTTCAAGAAGATGATACGCGTGATCTTATGTATATTGTGAATGGATTATTATCGGGGCTTGGAGTACTTTACTACGAGTTAGATTATAAAGAGCTGAAACGTATTTATAAAAAGGCAATAGATGTATTGTTAAAAGGAATGGCAGCTGAATAATAGGTCAGTTGCTTTTCTTACAAAATAAATTAGACCGAACGGTCGGTTTATGAAAGGGGAATGAAAATGAACGCTTTATTTAAAAACCGAGCATTTATGCTCGTTATGGCATCTGATATTTTACAACAATTTGCAATTTGGATCAGAAATATGGCTCTTTTGTATTTCATAATGGAGCGAACGAATAATGATCCAGTTTCAGTTTCTTTGTTATCGGTTATGGAATATGCACCTATTTTTATTTTCTCGTTTATCGGTGGGGCGCTAGCTGATCGCTGGAATCCGAAAAGAACGATGGTCGCTGGAGATGTATTAAGTGTACTGTCTATTGTAGGAATTGTCTTGTTGTTAAAGCTGGATTATTGGCAGGCTATATTTTTTGCAACACTCATTTCCGCGATTGTAGGTCAGTTTTCTCAGCCATCATCTTCGCGTATATTTAAACGCTATGTAAAAGAAGAACAGGTAGCAAATGCGATTGCATTTAATCAAACATTACAGTCGCTATTTATGATTTTTGGACCAGTGGTAGGATCGCTTGTGTACACACAACTTGGTTTATTTACGTCACTATATAGCTTAATTATTTTATTTTTGTTATCTGCTATCGCTCTTTCATTTTTACCAAAATGGGTGGAACAAGAGCAAGTGGCGAGAGGTTCATTAAAAAATGATATAAAAGAAGGTTGGAAATACGTTCTTCATACGAAAAATTTACGTATGATTACGATCACTTTCACCATTATGGGCTTAGCTGTTGGACTAACGAATCCATTAGAAGTGTTTCTTGTAATAGAACGGCTTGGAATGGAAAAGGAAGCCGTTCAATATTTAGCCGCAGCTGATGGAATCGGTATGTTAATTGGTGGTATTGTTGCTGCAGTTTTCGCTTCAAAAGTGAATCCGAAAAAGATGTTTGTATTCGGTATGAGCATATTAGCGATGTCATTTTTAGTAGAAGGGTTATCTACATCATTTTGGATTACTAGTTTCATGAGATTTGGAACAGGTATTTGTTTAGCCTGTGTCAATATCGTTGTCGGTACGCTTATGATTCAACTTGTACCAGAAAATATGATTGGAAGAGTAAATGGAACGATTTTACCACTGTTCATGGGGGCAATGTTAATTGGAACTTCACTAGCTGGAGGATTGAAGGAGATGACCTCACTAGTTACTGTATTTTGTATAGCAATGGCACTTATTTTATTTGCGATAGGTCCGGTTTTACGTATGCAAATAAAGAAAGAAGATATTGTGAATCGAGAGGAAATGACGAATTGATTAGTTTCGAAATAGCTATTGTAAGGGAGCAGAATTGCTCCCTTTTCTTGTGGCAATCTTTTGACAATGACATGCCCCAACTATATACTGATGATGTAAAAACGATTTTACAGGTTAGGAGAAACGGTGTGAAAAATCAAATCTATGAATTGCGCACTGCAAATAATATTTCACAAGGTGCATTAGCGGATAAGTGTAACGTATCAAGACAGACGATAAATGCAATTGAGAATAATAAATATGATCCAAGCTTAGCACTAGCATTCCGGTTAGCAGAAGTATTAGGAACAACTGTCGATAAACTATTTTTGTACAAGCTTTAGAGTTTTTAATTGTAGGGCGTTATCGTTAAAAATATAAGAGAAAGATCCCCTTCTTGTGTGAAGGGGATCTTTCTCTTATATTGTTTTAGTTTTCGGATTAGGTGGTGTAACGGACGTATCATTTTCAGGTACTCTAGTTAATAAGAATCCACCGATAATAAATAGGACAATAATACTAAGGACACCAGCGTTTGTTTTTCCTGTTAATTGTGTTGTGACACCTACTAATACCGGACCCATAATTGCTGCGAATTTACCAAAGATATTATAAAATCCGAAGAATTCATTTGCAGATTCTTTCGGTACTAGTTTTGCGAAATAAGAACGGCTAAGTGCTTGAATCCCGCCCTGAGAAGTAGCAACTAACATTGCTAAAATCCAGAAATCAAACGTCGTTTTTAAGAAATAAGCATATGTGCAAATAATGATATAAATGATAATGCCGACATATAGCATTTTTTTACCGGTAAATGTTTCCGATAGTTTTCCATATAATAAAGCAAATGGACAAGCGACAATTTGTGTTACAAATAAGATGATTAATAGATTGGTTGCACTAATACCGAGATCTGTTCCGTAAGCAGTAGACATAGTGATAATTGTATCTACCCCATCAATGTAGAAAAAGTAAGCTATTAGGAACATAAATACAGTTTTATAT
>NZ_JBFPJH010000375.1:0-2938 GCF_040838255.1 Bacillus sp. C30
ATGCCTTACTTATTATCGAAACGTATTATATATGCTGGTTTTTGTTTAACATTTATGACATTCGCAACGTTATATTGGGCAGAACAGCACATTTCTTCTGGATTAGCAGCAGTGCTTTCTGCAACAGCCCCAATGATGATTTTATTGCTACAATCAAAGAGAAATAAAACAAAATTACAACGAGAACAGTTTTTGGCTTTATTCATAGCACTTACAGGAGTTTTATTTATATCTTTACCTGGCGTGCATCAAGAACTTACTTTCATATGGAGTATTGCATGCCTTGTCATAATAGTTGGGCAACTATTTTACGGAATAGGTTCTATTTATTCAAAAGAAATACTTTCAAATTCGCCTGACGTATCACCTTTTCTGATTAACGGTATTCAAATGTTTTTTGGGGGAATCTTGTTATTAATTGTATCTATTGTAATGGAACAGCCTAATCTAACAGTCTTAACATCTTGGAATGTACAATGGCCAATTTTATATCTCATATTTGTAGGATCAATCGGTGGGCACGGTTTATATTATTGGCTCTTATCAAAAACAAATCCAATATTTCCATCAACATGGTTGTATGTATCTCCATTAATCGCTGTTATTGTAGGTTATTTTGTATTAGGAGAACCATTAAATCCTGCAATGGGAATTGGGGCTTGTCTAATATTAATCGGTGTATTTTTAGCAAATCGTACTACACTTGGAGTTTATTTTAAGCAAGGAAGGTTGTTAAAAAAAGAGATGTAGTTAAAGCTTAATGATGTGGAAAACAGCGGAAAACGTATTCAAAATTTAGAAGGAAAAATAGTTAATTTGAAGAAAATGATTAACACATTAGAATACAGATTAGAGATAGTAAAATCAAAAACACAGTTGGAGAAATAACCAACTGTGTTTTAATATAGGGTGTATTTAATTTTACACTTAACTAAATCAATCGCATAATGTTTGGTGGATAAGTGTTATTTTTTTATTACGGTATTACCCATCGCAATAGAAATTCGATTCCAACTATTTATTTGATTAATGATTAACACAAGATCAACATATTGTTTTTCGTCAAAGTATTCACGTACTCGGTTGTATAGATTTTCAGGAACTCTTTTAGTAGGAATGAGAGTAATATGCTCCGATAGTTCCAGAGCAACTTTTTCTTCAGGAGTATAAAAATCACAATCATCCCAAGCATTTAAGCAATAAATTCTTTGCTCGGTTTCACCCAATTTTCGGGCGTCAGAAGTATGCATATCGATACAATAAGCACAGCCGTTAATTTGAGAGACTCTAATTTTTATAAGCTCTCTAACAGCTCGATTAATTGAAGATTTCTTCGTGTATTTCTCCATATCCATCATAATTTTCATACCATCAGGCGAAATATCATAATAAGACATTCTTTGACTCATAAGACAAAACCTCCGTTATTATAAGTTTTTATAATAAAAACACACTAGGTCGCTATTGTGACTTCTAGTGTGTTTTTGTAATTAATTCACTTTTTTTATAAAACCTTTATAATGACGCTTCACAAGTTGACTTTCTAACGTCTTCATCGTTTCTAATGCAACACCTACGATGATTAGTAAACTTGTACCACCGATTTGAGCAGATGGTGGTAATGTAGCGATTTTTGTAAATACAAGTGGTAATATTGAAATTGCTCCTAAGAAAATCGCACCGATAAATGTTAAACGGTATAAAATTTTTGTTACATACTGTTCTGTAGATTTACCTGGGCGAATACCCGGGACATATCCGTTTTGCTTTTTCAAATTCTCAGCCATTTGTTCAGGATTTACTTGAATAAACGCGTAGAAATATGTGAAGGCAACGATAAGACCCACATATAGTGTCATTCCAAATGGATGTGCAAAATCAAGATTCGCAATTATCCATTTAGATACGCTTGAATCAGGGAAGAGCTGCGCAATTGTACGCGGCGTCATTAAAAAGGCTGAAGCAAAGATAACAGGAATTACACCTGCACTATTTACTTTAAGAGGTAAATGAGTATTTTTTGCTCCTTGATATTGATTGTTTCCTGAAACAGCTTTTGCATATTGAATCGGTATTTTTCGAACAGCTTGTTGAATGTAAATAACACCAACAACTATCGCTAAAATTACGAGTCCAATTAAAACCATTTTTATTACGTGCATAAATAACTGATCGCCTGCGTTTTGGAATTGTTGCAAATAAATTTGATTAGCGACATTCGGAATCGCCGCAACAAGTCCTGCGAAGATAATCATTGAGATTCCATTACCAACGCCATTAGCGGTAATTTGTTCACCTAACCAAAGTAAAAATGCAGTACCAGCAGTTAAAACTGTCGCAATAAATAAGTATGTAGTCCAGCTTTGATCTGTAATTAATTGTCCACCTGCTATATTATTAAAACCATAAGACATCCCAATGGATTGTATGAATGCGAGAATGATTGTAAAGTAGCGAGTAAATTGAGCTGATTTCTTACGGCCCATTTCTCCTTGCTTTGCCCATTCTGTAAATTTAGGTACAACGTCCATTTGTAGTAATTGTACAATGATAGAAGCTGTAATATATGGTGTGATACCTACAGCAAAGATTGAGAAGTGTTGCAGTGCTCCTCCGCCAAATACGTTCAGCA
Source organism: Bacillus sp. C30 (assembly GCF_040838255.1). Lineage (NCBI taxonomy): Bacteria > Bacillati > Bacillota > Bacilli > Caryophanales > Bacillaceae > Bacillus > Bacillus sp. C30. Next base: position 2,633 of record NZ_JBFPJH010000375.1, read on the forward strand.
TACCTAAAACGTTGGCTTGATCTTGTACTTTTAATACCTCTGCGTTAGTATGAGGAACTGGAATAAACGTGCCAATTCGAAAAACAATTAGCATCGCTAGTGTAAAAAGAATTTTGTTTCTTATCTCAGCTACTCTCATGAAATTTGAAATCGTACGAAACATTATGTCGCCTCCTATATTTTTATCAGTTCAAAACTGATTATTATATCCCGATGAAGTAACCACAAACCTCCTTCCGCATTAAATTCATTTGACAAATGGAATTTTATACATTTTGTAGTTTTCACGGATATAAAAATATAAGG
>NZ_JBFPJH010000376.1:0-2928 GCF_040838255.1 Bacillus sp. C30
CGCCTATATTATACGATTCTCCTTTATAATTCAATATTTTTAAGGAAATTGTTACTCTAAAAATGTGAAATTCTGATGAAACTTGACAGTTTACAACAAAATATTAGATAATGACTGTTTATTTTTCTATTACGTACTCAAAAAGAAAAAAATCCCTCTGCAATTAGAGGGATTTTTTTCTTATAATATAATCGCAATTAATCCGCCAGATCCTTCATTAATAATTCTTTCTAGCGTTTCTTTTAATTTATAACGAGCGTTTTCTGGCATTAGAGATAACTTCGCTTGAATTCCTTCTCTAACAATAGAGCTAAGAGAGCGCCCAAATATATCAGAATTCCAAATTGATAGCGGGTCATCTTCAAAATCTTGCATCAAGTAACGAACTAGTTCTTCACTTTGTTTTTCAGTACCGATAATTGGTTCAAATGTTGATTCTACATCCACTTTAATCATATGAATAGACGGCGCAACCGCTTTTAATTTAACACCAAACCTTGAGCCGTGACGAATAATTTCCGGTTCATCTAAGCTCATATCAGCTAATGCAGGCGCTGCTACTCCATATCCGGTTTGTTTTACCATCCGCAGGGCATCCGCCACTTGGTCATACTCTGTTTTCGCATGAGATAAATCGAGCATAAGCTTTAATAAATGATCTTTCCCTCGAATCTCTACTCCTACTACTTCTTTTAAAATTTGATCATACAATTCATCTGGCGCATATAAATCAATCTCTGCCACACCTTGCCCCATATCGATGCCAGCTAGACTTGCTCGATCAATAAATTCATATTGACTAAACTGCCAAACGACACGGTCCACATCACGAAGACGTTTTATATCCTTTACAGTCTCTTGAACCGCTTCCTGATAACTTTGGCGTAACCAATGCCCTTCATTTAGCACCATTACCCAGCTCGGAAGGTTTACATTCACTTCTAAAACCGGGAACTCGAATAATGCTTCTCGCAGTACGTTATACACATCTGTTTCTCTTAAACTCTCTACACTCATCGCAATTACTGGGATATCATATTCTTCTGATAAACTTTGACGTAACTGCTCCGTATCTGGATGGTATGGCTGTACAGTATTGATAATCATAATGAAAGGCTTTCCTACTTCTTTTAACTCATTTACAACGCGTTCTTCTGCCTCTATATAATCTCTTCTTGGAATTTCACCAATTGTTCCATCTGTTGTAATAACGACACCAATTGTTGAATGCTCTTGAATTACTTTACGTGTTCCGATTTCTGCAGCTTCATGGAATGGAATAGGCTCTTCATACCAAGGAGTATTAATCATGCGCGGACCATTCTCATCTTCATAGCCTTTTGCTCCTGGAACCGTATATCCAACACAATCTACTAATCGAATATTCACTTCAAGACCTTCATCTACTTCGATAGAAACCGCTTGGTTTGGAACAAACTTCGGTTCCGTCGTCATTATTGTACGACCAGCAGCACTTTGAGGCAGTTCATCCTGCGCTCTTTGACGGTCTGACTCATTTTCAATATTGGGAATAACAACAAGTTCCATAAACTTTTTAATAAATGTTGATTTCCCTGTTCGAACAGCTCCTACAACTCCAAAATAAATATCACCGCCTGTGCGTTCCGCAATATCTTTAAAAATATCTACCTTTTCCAAGTGATTCCCTCCCTCAATATTTTTGGGAATAATTCCACGTTTATAGTCAACTAATACCTTCTCTAACGTTGCCTATAATATCTGATATAATATAATGGTATTCTAGAAGTTCGGACAATATATCATATAATTTTGTCCAATTTCATATGACTATTTAAAAATACCTTTTGTTTGCATCGCAAGTTGTATAACATAAAAAACCTTTCTTCTAGAACTTATTCACTAAAAGAAAGGTTCATGACTTATGATTTCAAAAAAATTGGTTCTCCATTTTTTACTGTATACGGCAAAGAGTATGCAGGAACAAACGGGGAATCCTTCGATAGTATACTCCGGATATCTTCACCTTCTTTAAATTGTCCTTCATTTTTTTTCAACGCTTCATATAAGTCGATTCTATAATCAACAAACAATTCTCCTTTTTCATTAATTACAAGAGGGAGACCCTTTCCTGAGTACGGACTTGTCACTTGTGGTACATCTTTATATCCTAGTTTTTTGAAGTCTAATTCATAAACACCATCTGTGATCACTTTTTTAAAAGGTGGATATTGATGTTCATCACGATACATCCTTAGCTTCAATGCCACTTCTTGAATTTGTTCCGCCATTCTCACATCAATTAACTTTACTGTCGGATTTTTTTCAACATCTATTAATACATATTGATATACTCCACCACTTTCATACGCATTCCCTGGTGCCTCTTGTATGTACCTTGGAGCAATTTTTTGAAAATCAATTGGATACTTCTGATAAATCGGCGTACTCATATCACGCGTCTTAATTGGTAATAAACCATCCGTTTGCTCCTTATATGTATTAATGGCTTTTTGTACAACTTGCAACTGGTCTTCATAAGGAATAGCACTTTGTTTCATATTTTCTCTTGGATACATACACCCTGTTAAAATGCTCATGCAACAAAATATTAAAATAATATGGATTTTTTTCACTGACAATCACCTTTTCATGCTAGTATGGACTGTTGCTTTTGTAACATTTACCGACTACACATCCTTTATTGCTCAATAGGGCCACTAAATACAACAAGGAAGATAACAATTCCCGATACAATCATGAGGGTGTACGCTACTAAAGCTGTAATCCCTTTCAAAAATTTATTCTTCATTTTATGCCTACTCAATAAAATAAAACTTACTGCAAGAAACATAAATCCAATTGCCCCTAAAGCAAACCACATTTTCATAAGCCCTTCCGACATATATACACCCCTTTACTTTCAATCTATTTTTATACTATTTTAAC
>NZ_JBFPJH010000377.1:0-2927 GCF_040838255.1 Bacillus sp. C30
GGGGATTTAATATATGAATTATGAAGATTTTAAAGAAGTAATTCACGGTAGACGAAGTGTTAGAAAGTTTACAGAAGAAGAAGTATCCACTAGTGATATAAAAGAAATTATTGATTGTGCTCGTTATGCACCGAGTGATACGAACTCACAAACGTGGGAGTTCTTGGTCATTATGAACCGAGAGAAAATTAAAGAAATTGAACAAATGACATGGGATGCATTACATAAACTTGCAGCAAAAGCAGCAGAAAATGGAGAAGAGAAAGCAGGGAAATTACTTACACGTTCTTTCGGTCCATATGCGACAGCTTTCTCTGAGGCGCCAGTATTAATCGTATGTTTGGCAACACCATATGAATCAAAGTTTCGTGAAAAGATATTTGATCCAATTGCCTTCGTTCCGGATTCAGTATGGGAAGAGGAAGGAATTAAGAGTAGCTGTTTAGCAGCACAAAACTTAATGTTGGCTGCATATGCGAGAGGACTGGGTACTTGTCCAATGACAGGACCTGTATTATTAGCTCAAGATGAACTGCGACAATATTTACAAATTGAGCCTCAAAAACAAATTAATATGGTAATTTCACTCGGGTTTCCGAAAGATAAGCCGAAGAAACTTTCTCGAAAAGAAGTTGATGAGATTACAACATTTATTTTCTAAATGTTATGTAGAAAAGACATTGAAGTGACAATGTCTTTTTATTTTGAATGGATATTTTTTTAGTGAATTGGGCTAAAATGATGAATAGAGTGGAATTACTATTTATTTCTTTAAAAAAATTAATGTTCTTAAAATGAAAGTATGGTACAGTAATCGTGAGCAAGCTAATATTTGTTCATGAAAGTGTTAAAAACTAGTTTTAAAATCAAGAAGTTATTTTTGTATAATAAATTATAATGAAATAACAGGGGGAATGAATTTTGAAGAAATTCATAATCGCTGGATTGTCTGTATTGTTATTAGTAGGCTGTGGTACTCCAAAGGAAAAAGAGGATGCACAGTCAAACCAGGAAGAACAAGTTGTAAATGCAAGTGATGAGAATATGGTCGTATTTCCTGAAGGAGCAGTGCCAATCGGAGAAGGGAAAGTAAAAGTAACTACTCCAGATGGTACTTCTGAAAATGGCAATATACCAACTGTATTCATAAAAAAGGATACTTTAATTCAGCAAGTCGAATTAGAACTTTCCAATTTTCAAAACGATAAAGAAACATTTGTATTTGTAGATCAAATATTTGCAGATAAACATCAAGTAACTAGTACAACACAGACAACAGTACAATTAAAAGAAAAGACGCTTGAGACAGGTAGTCATACGATTACCGCAGCTCAGTTTGAAAACAATGACCCAAAAGGAAAAGTCATTAGCTTGAATCAAGCGACGTTTGAAACGAAACCTGCGTCTTAATATGGAAAAAAGTACATTACTCAAAAGTAGTGTACTTTTTAGTTTGGATTGAATTATGTCATTGAGAATAATTTGTTTCACTTTCTAGTACGAATGAATAGAAAGAACTTATTCTTTACTATCATGTAAGAGGAAGGAATTGAAAGTTTGAAACGAGTTATTCGTATTTTCTTATTTATTATAATGTTTTCGGTCATTTGGTTTACTTTACAAGAGGCGGTTGAAGTTACGCTCAATTATCACATTCATGACTTGTTAATTGGAGCTGTATGTTTTGTCATTGTGTATCGGTTTTATCAAGCCTTAACGGACAATAAGAACCCCACTTGAAAATTCGGCACATGAGAGGAAGTTAGGTGGGAGATCAACTTGCCCGTAAAAGCCCGATTGGTGAAGGATAATCCCCCCTATGATTAAAGTTTCGCTTTATGATAAACTCGGATTAAGGTAAGTATTGAGTTGGAAATGTAGGGATTTCATTTGAAATGTCGAATAGTACATACGATGTCGTAATAACAAATTTTCTATTGTTTACTGTGAAACAGAAGAAGGAGAGATTGTAGTTATGAAAAGAGCTCTTATAAATATTGATTATACATATGATTTTGTAGCTGAAAAAGGTGCTTTAACATGCGGGAAACCAGGTCAAGAAATTGAGAAGGAACTTGTAAGTGTAACGAAACAATTTATTGAAAAAGGTGATTACGTAGTATTTGCGATCGATAAACATGAAGACAATGATGTATATCATCCAGAAGCGAAATTGTTTCCACCTCATAATATAGCAGGTACAAATGGAAGAGACTTATTTGGTGAATTACAAGATGTATGCGAGAAATATAAAAATGCAGAGAATGTATACTATATGGACAAAACACGTTACAGTGCTTTTGCAGGAACGGATCTAGAAATGAAGCTAAGAGAAAGAGGAATAGAGGAAGTGCATCTTGTAGGTGTATGTACAGATATTTGCGTCCTTCATACAGCAGTAGATGCTTATAATAAAGGGTTTCAAATTGTCGTTTATGAAAAGGCGGTTGCATCTTTTAATGCGCAAGGACATGAATATGCACTTGGACATTTTAAATCTTGTTTAAATGCAGAAGTGAAGTGAAAAAAAGAGGCCTTCAAAAGGTCTCTTTTTCACATTTAAATAGAGACGACTTGCTGTTGAATTAACTTTTTAATGAACGGGCTAATCTTTTCTGGTAGCCCATTTAAATCAAAAAATTGTACATGTAATGATTCATCTTCGTCTGCTTTTAACGAGGTGAGTATTGCGGACTTAAAAGAAAGTCGTTTATAAAAAATTCTATTGTAATATCCCTTTAGAGGATTAAAAAGGGTTATAGTAAATAGAAAAGGACATCTGAAGTTGAAAGATTGATTAAAGGGTTATATTGTTGAAGATGAACAATGAATACAAATACATAGTTAAGAAAGTACGATTTAAGATCAGGATGAAAGATGTTTCGAAAACAAGTGTTGAGATGATAAATACGTATTTACAATAAAGT
>NZ_JBFPJH010000378.1:0-2919 GCF_040838255.1 Bacillus sp. C30
CTTTGGAAAAACCATAAAACAATTTCAGAAAACACCTAAAATCATACAAAAATTGCCTCCATACCGTTTAAAAGCATCTTGAATACCGCTATTTTCTTCCATTTTAAATGAGGAAATGTGCTCATTTCCGTGGCTTTTGGACACTAGAAATTCAACTAGCACAACGGGTAAGGCATATACTTTTCATTTGAAATTACGCCTAGTCATAAAATCCTTCTGTAGATTTTATTAGTGACTGAAATTGTGTACTATCATGACCAAACCATACCTGTACTCGATCGCCTCTCTCATAATTTCTAATTTCTCTAATAGTCTCGACATACCCTTTTAAATCATAAACAGCATCCTGACTAGGTAGTTGAATTGGTGAAGTATAATGTTCTTTGGAATATATAGCATCAGACGTTAAAATGATTGTTCCTGTATTTGGTAAGTGTATTTGCATGCCTAACATTCCCCATGTATGACCACTACCAAAATTTAAAACCTCAACCCCTTCAACAAGAACCACCTTTTTCTCAGAACGTTTAATTACTTTCCAATGTAAATTCGGACGTAACCACTTAGAAATATCACTTTCTATATATCCTAAGGGCAGATTCTTCATCTTAAAACTTTTTAATGTATGCAACAGTTCATCTTCTTGTACAATAATCTGGGAATTCGGAAACATTTCAAGACATCCAGCATGATCAAAATGTAAATGTGAGACTACAACATGTCGAATATCTTCTAGGCGAATCCCTAAACATCCTAATCTATTAATAAGATAATCAGATTCTTTCACATTATAAGCACTGTATGGAAAGCCACCTTGTACGAGATCGATTTTTCTTTTGGGATGACAAGATGTATCAAAAAGTATTTTCCCATCCGGATGATCAATGAGTATTGTATAAACAGGAATTTCCGTAAATCGATTTACTTGTTCAGTTTTACAATCTCTATTAAAAATATTTTTATCGATCATTAAATTCCCATGATCTAATACATATAACTTTACCTTTTGGATAGACATGATACCATCCTCCATTAAAGAATATATAATTTTGACACTATAGCCTAACACCTTTTATTATCCTTTAATATATAATGAGTGGGAGATGAAATTTGTTACTCATATCAAAAGGAGTGAATACATTTTGAATGTATCAGAATTCATTATAAAAACTATCAAAGATCTAGGGATAGATCATATATTCGGTATTCCTGGAAAATCTATTTATCCGCTTCTTATTGCCACCGATACAATGAATTTGAACTTCATTTTAACACGACACGAAGCAGGTGCTGGCTTCGCTGCCACAGGTTACACCCTGTTAAATAATAAATTAGGAGTCGCCTTAGGAACATCCGGCCCGGGGGGAACAAATATGTTAACAGCCGCAGGTCAAGCGAAGGCATTTTCAGCCCCTGTTCTATTTATAACTGGACATCCTTCCGCTAGAAATACTGGCAAGCCCTATTCTCAAGATTCTTCTAATTTTGGTACGGATTTAGTAACAATGTTTCGATCTGTTACTAAATTTAGCAATTCCATAAGTCACCTTAATCAAGTTCAAACTTATCTCCATCACGCAATTCGTGTTGCCTTAACTCCACCTCGCGGTCCAGTTCACCTGAATATTCCGTTTGATATTTTATCTGAAGAAATAGATCCTTTAACACCACTTTTAATAGATATTGATACCCCAACTAGTTCAAATATTCATACTGCTATTCATTATTTAAAAAATGCTAAGCGTCCTGCTTTACTCGCCGGAAAAGGAATTCACTCCGCAAAAGCCTATTCAGAATTAAAAAACTTATCTGAAAAATTCAGCATTCCAGTGGCTACCACCCCCGGTGGTAAAGGTACTTTTTCTACTTATCACCCTTTGTCACTCGGAGCATATGGCCTAGGTGGCAATGCTATATCACAAGAATATATTGAAAGCGGAATCGATCTATTGGTGGTAATGGGAACAAAATTAACTGATATGTCTCTACCAGATTTAAATCCAAAGTACTACCCAGCACAGGTAATACAATTCGATTGGGATGCCGATATTATAGGCAAAAGTTTGCCCGTCCCCACATTACCAATTATCGGAGATATTAAACAGAATTTAACTACCCTTTTAAAATTAACCCCTACCGAGAACAACAAGACCACTTCTCCCCTATTACAAACCTTTCCTCAATCTCAGTTACAACAAGATAAGTGGTCCGCATCCTTGGCTATCAAAATTATACAAGCAGCCGTTAAAGACGATGCAATTATGTTTGGTGATTGTGGCATTCATAGTTATTATGCAATAGAAAATTATCCAATAAAATCTCCCGGAACATTCTTTTTCGATGATGTGTTTGGTGCGATGGGCAATGCCCTTCCACTCGCAATGGGCGCTAAACTAGCCTGTCCCGAAAAAAACATAATGTGTTTAACAGGAGATGGCTGTATGATGATGCATGGAATGGAAATTTCTACAGCAGTAAACATGGGGTTAGATATTATAATCATTATTTTCAACAATGAACAATTAGATATGGTAGATAAAGCTATGTATTTAGCTTATGGCAAAGCAGTAGGTAGCCAGTATGACAAAGGCGTTCACTTTGCTAACCTTGCACATACGTTAGGCGCCATAAGTACTCGATGTTATGACCAAGTAGGTTTAGCAGCAGCTTTAAATCAATTTGCTCAACCTATGAATTGTCCTCGAGTTATTGAAGTTATGGTACCTAAAGATGAAATGCAATCTTCATTAAAAAAACGTATGGAGAATTTATAAAGATATTGCAAAAACCATGTAAGAAAAAAATAGGTAGAACAATGTTTCAGATATAAAATCACACCATTGAAATAAAAGAGAATAGGTAACTACCCGTGGTGCTAGTTGAAATTTATTCGTTATTTTTAGTAAATGTTAGCTTTAA
>NZ_JBFPJH010000582.1:0-2914 GCF_040838255.1 Bacillus sp. C30
GTAAACTAATATCTAAAAGTTTACATTCAAATTTGCTGTGGATATGGTGACCTCAGTGAGAGCTTATGCTCTCTTTTTTATTTCCATTCGACAAAATACGACAATAATATGATTAATTGTTTGATATGATAAGCTCGGAAATCTTACATTTTACATAATTGGAGGAAACATAATGTATAAAAAATTGGGTACAATCGCTTTAGCTGGAGCACTTTCTTTTAGTTTGGCTGCATGTGGTGAAACAGAAGAAACTGCAAAAAAGGTATCGAATGATACTAAAACAGAACAAGCAACTGAAAAGAAAGAAGAGAAGAAAGAATTTAAAATTGGCGAAATGATTCAACTTGGAGACCACAAATTAACTGTCGTAAATATTGAAAAGTCTCAAGGTGGAGAATTTGATAAACCTAAAGATGGACATGAATTTTTAATCGCTAATGTAACTATAGAAAATGGTGGTAAGGAAGAAATAAGTTATAATCCTTTCGATTTTAGCTTACAAAACAGTGAAGGGAATATTGTAGATCAAGCATTCACTACAGTTAACCAAGATACTGTATTGAATTCCGGAAAACTTGCACCAAACGGAAAAATTTCTGGAACTATTGCTTTCGAATCAAAACAAGGAGATCCTAAACTTCAATTAATCTTCAAACCAAATTTCTTAACTAAAAAAGAAATTCGAATAAATCTTCAATAGTAAATTAGAAATGGAGTTATAACTATGAAACGAACAACTGAATTTGTATTAGGTCTTATCGGTGGTATTTTCGGTATTATTTGTGCATTTATCGCTTTAATGATCGGCGGTATGGGAGCTGCGTTTGAAGCTGAAGGTGCAGATAGCATCATCGGTTTAGGATGGGGAGCTGTAGTTCTATCAATCTTAGGAATTGTCGGCTGCGTAGTAGTTAAAAAAAATGCTAAAGTTGGCGGTATTATGATGACACTTGCTGCTATTGGAGGATTCATCTGTATCTCTATCATTTACTTATTACCAGGAGTATTATTATTAATTGGTGGATTAATGGGAATCTTCCGTAAAGATAAAGCTGCTGTATCTGCATAATCTACTTATATTATTAAAATTAAGATGGTTCAAGTTGGAGAAAGGCACCTTAGGGTGTCTTTTTTTATGTGTAGCGATTCAATTCAGCTGGAACAGATAAAGCGGTAATTGAAGCACATATCTTACGGATTGAAGAAGAACTTAACTTTTTATTATCATTGCTGTAGCAAGATGAAATTGATGAATTATTGAGTGAGGGTTTGGAAATCAATTGGACAAACCTTGACTCTAAGTAGAGATGGTTGCGTGTGTTGGTCAATCAAAACGGACCCAGCGAAGCGAAGGGAGTATTTGACTTGACCAACTGAACGACACCCAAACCCTCTTGGCATTGAACAAACAACCGTTTGTTCCTGCCAACCGGCGAGGGAGCCCCTCAAGGATTGAGGGGTTGGGGAGTTTGATTGATGGGGTCTGGGGAAGAGTTCCCCAGTGGGTTTGGGCAACGCCCAAGGTTTTGTTTTGCCACGTACTACGTGGCTCGGCAGAGCCGAAGAGCGTCGCAGACCCCTATCTGTTTTGATGCGATAGCGTCAAAACAAGTATAGGGTTACTCTAATTGACTCCATTTCGTCGCTTTGCTAGACTTATGGTATCAATTAATCTAGGGAAAGTGGTGGCACTTTATGTTCGGGTCTATCTCATTTAATCAATCTCACCAAAGTTCATTGAGCCATAATAACAGAGAAAACATTCATGGTAATCCTGGCATCGATCCATCAAGGTTAGACGAGAATATTTACTTTGTTCAAAAGGACATCCGAAGTGTATACAAGGATGTCTTTCAAGAAGCGGTTGATAAGTATAACGAGAAACAAAAACGGAATGACCGTAAGATTGATGATTATTATGACAAAATACATAAAGACGATAAGACACATGAGCAACGAGAATTGGTTGTAGCGGTGGGAGAGGGTAAAGATGACCCAAAGTATAGGGGAGCCAAAAAGGAAGCGTTAAAACAGTATGCCGAGGCGTTTCAAGAGCGAAATCCAAATCTAGCAGTTTATAACATGGTTTTACATGATGATGAAGCAAATCCGCATTTACATATTAACTATGTACCGAATTTCGAAAGTAGTCGAGGATTAACGAGGCGTGTCGGAATGGATAGAGCCTTGCAACAGCAAGGCATAGAAGGAAAAGGAACGGAATTAATTGCTAATTGGCGTGTGTTCGAAACAGCTTATATTGAAGAACTAACAAAAGAGCAGATTCCGGATTTTGAAAGAGCTAATGTAGGTTCTCATAAGTACATGAAGGTTCGTCAGTACAAGGAATATGCAGAAACAAAATCAATTGTTGAGAATCAAGTACAAGAAAAAGAAACGCAGTTACAAACGATTGATCATCATTTAAAAAACGTTGAAGAGAAAACAGAAGAATTACAAGTAGCGAAAAAGAGTTTGGAAAGTGATGTCGTTGATAATTACAAAGAATTAGAGATAGTGAAACAACAAGTAGAGAGTGAAAGTGAAAAACTGCAGATAATTGGCCAGCGTCATGTAGAATTAGAAAAAAGAGTAAAACAAATGCAAACAGAATTAGATAGTGCTACGGATCAAGTTCCAAATGAGCCCGTTGTAATTCCGTTTTTGCGTAAAGAAGTAATAACACAAGTACAGGATAAAATGATTGGGAAAGCTGAAATCACGAAGAAAGAGACAAGAAATTATGTATTATCACCGGAACAATATCAAGAATTTACAAAACAAGTGAATGCAGCGGTTACTATTAAAAAGGATTATGATCGTTTGAAAAAGACAGATTTTGTGAAAGAGAATGAGAGTTTAAAAGTGCATGCAGAGGGATGGATGGAAGAAAATCGAACATTGAAACAAGAAA
>NZ_JBFPJH010000379.1:0-2910 GCF_040838255.1 Bacillus sp. C30
ATTCTATACAGAATCAATGCGTTTAAGTTTTTAATTTTATAATTCGGATGAACCATTCAGGAGAAGGTCTATTGATCTACCGACGGGGCAAAAAGTTGCTGAACCAACTTTGAAACTCTCAGGTCTTGTTTACAAGTAGAACTGCATGGGGACGAATCTCTGGAGAGACTCCCTCTCGCTTAATATAGCGCGGAGGAAAACGAGCACCGAAGGAGCAAATCCGCTAATCTAGCGGATAATCTCTCAGGTAAAAGGACAGAGACAAGCGAAAGAAAATGCCGATTTGTATCGGTTTATTTTTCTATCCCTTGTTTCTCCAGAGACCATTTCATTTCCTTGAAGTGGTTTTTATTTTTTCTAAAAAAGGAGAATACAGATGGAGACAGTAAGTAAAGTATTAGAACAAATTAATCAGTATGTGTGGGGGTTACCAACTTTGTTGCTACTCGTTGGAACTGGTATCATTCTCACAGTGCGCTTAAAAGGTTTACAGTTTAGTAAACTAATATACGCTCACAAGCTAGCTTTTAAAAAATCAGAGGATACATCATCTTCTGGAGATATTAGTCACTTCCAAGCACTGATGACAGCTATGGCTGCAACGATTGGTATGGGAAATATAGCAGGTGTCGCAACTGCTGTGACAATCGGTGGACCCGGCGCAATCTTTTGGATGTGGATTACTGCTTTATTTGGAATGGCAACAAAGTATGCCGAAGCAATCCTTGCGGTGAAATACCGTGTTAGTAATGAAAATGGTGAATACTCCGGTGGACCAATGTATTATTTAGAACGTGGTTTAGGGAAAAAATGGCTGGCTGTTTTATTCGCTATATTCGGCACAGCTGCTTCTTTCGGTATCGGTAATATGGTTCAATCTAATTCAGTTGCAGAGGCAATGCGAATCAATTTTTCTTTCCCTCCTGCATTAACTGGTATACTCATGTCATTCTTAATCGCTATCGTTATTTTGGGCGGTGTAAAAAAGATTGGTAGAGTTACTGGATATATCGTTCCTATTAAAGCATTCTTTTATATAATCGCTGGCCTTATTATTATTTTCTATCACTTTGATCAAATTCCAGAAGCATTTTCACTTATTTTTTCTGGTGCATTTCAAGGTACTGCAGCTGCTGGTGGTTTTATCGGAGCAACAGTTGCATCTGCAATTCAAATAGGAATGGCACGTGGTGTATTTGCTAACGAGGCTGGTTTAGGAAGTGCTCCTATTGCTGCGGCTGCTGCCAAAACAGATTCACCTGCAAAACAAGCTTTAGTTTCTATGACTGGTACTTTTCTAGATACATTTATTGTATGTACAATTACGGGGCTAGTATTAATTACTACAGGTGCATGGAAATCAGGTAAAACTGGTGTTGAAGCTACAACATTAGCATTCCAATCCGTATTCGGTACTGCTGGTAGTATGATTCTCGGTATCGCCATTATATTATTCGCCTACTCTACTATTTTAGGTTGGTCGTATTACGGAGAGAAGTGTGTAGCTTATTTATTCGGACAAGGTGCTGTACGATATTATAAAGCAATCTTTATCGTTATGATTGCAATAGGTGCTAATTTAAAGCTAGGTGTCGTATGGACATTTGCCGATATTGCAAATGGACTTATGGCGATTCCAAACTTAATTGGTCTAATCGGATTAAGTGGTATTGTTGTCGCTGAAACGAATCGCTTTTTACAAGCAGAGAAATTGAAAGAAAGTCATAAAAAACAGGCAAGTTAATCACTAAAAAAAGTACAAAATCCATCATTGTAGATGAATAACCAAGTTGACGGATCATTGCTGTTATATTCCCTCTATGATATGTACCATGATTTACGACGTGTTGCACTAACTCTAAAATGGAAGTGTCTAATGCACCTGCATATGGGTTCTCAATAACAAATACAGTATTTACGTCTTGTATTCTACTTAAAAATTCTTTATATTGATTTGCCATGTTTTCAAACATTTTTTCTAATTCATGTAACGATTTAGTTTCGATTTGTTTTCGTAATTTTTCTCGGTCTTGTATTACTTCACTCATACTTTTACCATGCAATATGTGTAACCACACTTGATCTGTAATATAAATATGTACAAAAGTATCCTTAATTGATGGGAATACACTCTGTATCTGTTCATTAAAAATTGTCTCATAGTTTGGTAACTCTTTTAGTCGGTTGAATAATCGTGTATTAGCCCAAGCATGGTAATCAAACTGTTTTAACATGTAATCTTTCAATCTAAATCTCCTCCTTATTGTATGAAACGAATGTTTTGCTTCTTCATTTCCGATTCTCTATCAGCTTTTACAATCCCTTTTTCTTTAACTTCATGTTTATTTATAGTTTTATATTTTACATATGTATAAAATTCCGTTTTAAATGGAAACGATGTAATTTGAATTGTTTCTTCATCCACCCATTCAGCTTGAATAGGCTTCTCTCCCTTACTATTAAACATTTCTGTTCCTTCAAAACCCTCTTTAAATAAATCAATTTCATCTTTCTTTTTTACACCAGGTTTATTCATACATACATATAAAGAAAGTTCATCACAAAACTTTAATAATCTATAATGTTTATCAAACATCGCATATTGTTCTTTTGTTAACGTTTTCAAAATTCTTTTTTGTCGTTCCAATTCATTTTTATAAAAAGACATCATCTCTTCATCTTCCTCATTTAATGAAAATGATAAAAAGTGCTTACTACAAAGTAGCGCCCCGTATGGATTTGACTCTTCAATTGCATTCAAACCAATCGTATAAAAAACAAAGCGTAATGAACTTGGACAATCCATAAATGTATATGGAATATTTTTAGTATCATTCAAAATTGGTACTTTATCAAGCTCTATCCATCCTCTATCATGCTCATATATAGCATCAATTGTCTCTTTTAAGT
>NZ_JBFPJH010000380.1:0-2909 GCF_040838255.1 Bacillus sp. C30
ATAGAAAGCTGTTGGCATAGTGGAAAGTGAGAAAAAGGTTATTTAGTTTAAAATAAAGTCGTTTAAAGAACAATAAAATTGTTAAAAAATAGAATCAAGTCATTCTATTCAACAATCGGGCAGTTATCTCCCACCTAACTTCCTCGCATTCGCCGAATTTTGAGGTGGGAGTCTTATTGCCCGCAAATAGCGGGATAAATTTTTACACATAAGGAGATAAAGACTATGGCAAACAACAGATTACTAAGAATGGACAATGTCAGCATCGTTGTAGAATCTCTTGATAACGCAATCTCTTTCTTCAAGGAGATTGGATTAAAACTCGAAGGGCGAGCTACTGTCGAAGGTGAATGGGCTGGTCACGTAACCGGACTCGGTTCTCAGTGCGTGGAGATTGCTATGATGGTTACTCCAGATGGCCACAGCCGAATTGAACTTTCGCGATTTCTCACCCCACCTACTATAGCAGATCACCGGACAGCTCCTGTAAACGCCCTCGGTTATCTGCGCGTCATGTTCACCGTCGAGGACATTGACGAAATGGTATCCAGACTTACTAAGCATGGTGCTCAGCTCGTTGGAGAAGTAGTTCAGTATGAGAACTCGTATCGACTCTGCTACATTCGTGGAACCGAAGGAATTCTAATCGGTTTGGCGGAACAACTCAGTAACAAATAAGTAAGTGACGTTTTATAAAAGGCCTTTACTGAAATATACATTACTGAAGTAAAAATATTTGAAGAAAATTCTTATTCAATAAAACTTAGATTTTCAACCCCGTCCTAACTTTAGAACGGGGCTATACTCGTTTGAGCTTTTAAAATTAAATAACTTTATTATCATTTTACACATAGATTTCAAGACTCTATACAAACAGCTTTTTAACATATTACTTATATCTAAAAATCGTTATAAAACAATTAGATTATTCACAATACCTTTTCCTAGGAAATATAACGGACTCTTCTCACTTCTTATCATATATATCTTTTCCTTTAAATAACGAGCGAAATTCATTCAAAATAACTTTCTTCACGTCGGAATAAAAGACCATCATGAATAGCGCAGCCCCTAATAAAATCTCTTGAATTCCTTCGTAATCAATGAAAGCACTCATAATTAGCAAACCAAATCCAATATAAAAACCAAACTCATTCTCTTTCTCAAAACCCTCATCTTCTTCATCAATATGTATTTTCTCTTTAAAGTTTTGATTCCCTTTTATTAATTCATCGAGCGTAACGTTGTACATTTCGCTCAATAAAATTAAATTATCAATGTCAGGGTAACTTTTATCATTTTCCCACTTATACACCGCTTGCCTAGTTACACCGATTTTCTTTGCAACATCCTCTTGCGAAAAACCCTTTGACTCTCTTAGTTTTTTTAGCTGTGCTCCTAAGTTCATAACGTCCCCTCCTTTAACAAATTATTACATAAAAGGAGATAAAAAAGAAAGAAACTATTAGTAACACTCACTGTAAACCACCAGTTTACACAATAAAAAAGGGAGAGTAACTCTATTTTCGAGCCACTCTCCCTCTCACTTATATTAAAACAAATGAATGTTTTCTTTCTTGCAAGCTTCACGTAAATCATCAGGCCATACAGAAGATTGAACTTCACCGATATGTGCTTTACGTAAGAAGTACATACACATTCTTGATTGGCCGATACCACCACCAATTGTTAATGGTAGTACGTCTTCTAAAATACCTTTATGGAAATCATACTCACGTTTGAAGTCTTCACCAGTTTTCGTTAATTGCTCATCAAGTGCTTTACTATCAACACGAATTCCCATTGATGATAATTCGAACGAAGCTTGTAGTACTGGGTGCCAGAATAAAATGTCACCGTTTAATTTCCAATCATCATAATCGGACGCGCGTCCATCGTGCTTTTCACCTGAACGGAGTGCATCACCAATTCCAATAATAAAGACTGCACCGTGTTCTTTCGCAATTGCATGTTCACGATCTTTCGGTGTTAATTCTGGATATTTATCTTCCAGTTCTTGAGAAGTAATGAAAACAATTTCTTCTGGTAAATACTTTCCAAGGAACGGATACTTTTCAAATAAGTGATCTTCCAATTCTTTGAATATTCCATAAATTGTTTGTACTGTTTTTTGTAAGTAATCGATAGTACGCCATTCTTTTTGAACGATTTTTTCCCAATCCCATTGGTCAACATAAATGGAATGCGTTGCATCAAGTTCTTCATCACGACGAATCGCGTTCATGTTTGTATATAAACCTTCACCAGCTTCATATCCGTATTCATGTAATGCGAATCTTTTCCACTTCGCTAGTGAATGTACAATTTCTAATTCTTCTCCTGAATGTAACATATCAAATTCAATTGGACGTTCTACACCGTTTAAGTGATCGTTTAATCCTGATTTCTTCGTTACGAATAATGGTGCAGATACGCGGAATAGTTCAAGGCGCTTTGCTAATTGATCCTCGAAAAATGTTTTAACTTCCTTAATTGCGATTTGAGTCTCTCTTACTGTCATTAATGATTGATACATGGTGGTTTCCTCCTAAAATGTTTGGATGTTGTGAAAAGAAGCCAACAAAAAAAGCCCTTCTTTCCCAAAAAACTGGGACGAAAGACTTTGGTTCCGCGGTACCACCCAAATTAGCAACAGAGGTTGCTCACTTATACAGTACGGAGATTAAAAAATCTCGATACTGTTCTTCTTGTAACGGCGAAGTTCCCGGCTAAGTCTACTTTCCTATAAAGGATTTCGGTTAGCGACTCCAGGAGGTTCTTCATAATAGGCTTCGTATCAGGCTCACACCGCCCCTGACTCGCTTAAACTACATCCTACTACTACTCGTCCTTTCATAGTCGTTTTATTGTCACATCTCTGAAACATTTTATTAATGATTATTCTATAC
>NZ_JBFPJH010000381.1:0-2899 GCF_040838255.1 Bacillus sp. C30
GACAAGGGGAGGAGATACGATGAATTGGAAAGAATTTGAGTAAAATATAAAAGTACGCTTAATTACATCATTTTTTAATCGTGCTGTTACATCAGCAGTAATGCCTTTCATGGCATTGTTTTTTGCTCAAGAAATAAATAAAGTATGGGCCGGGTTATTTTTAATCTTAACGGTTATTTTAAGTTTTTTTTCAAATTTAATTGGAGGTTACATTTCAGATTGATTTCAGCGAAAGAAAATCTTATTGTTAACTTCTTTTTCTAGTACTTTGATGTTTTTATTCATGACTTTAAGCTTATATCCGACAGATAAGATGATTTGGTTATTTGCAATCGCTTATGTAGGTTTTATAATAACTAGCAGTCTTGGGCGCCCATCCATGCAAGCTATCATCATAGACTCAACTACACCGGAAAATCGAAAGGCTGTCTATACAATTGACTATTGGCTTATGAATCTTTCTATGGCAATTGGTGCAGCATTAGGTGGTTTTTTATACATTAATCATCAACAAGAGTTGTTTATACTACTGACTTGTGTTTCTGCTACAGTACCGATTGCTTATAAAATTTGGCTAGTTACAGAAGTTAATGAGTGCTTAGAAAAAAGGCAGGGAAATATAGTACTTGATCTAATTCAAAATTATAAAATTGCTATTCAAGATAGAGCATTTTTAAGAGTTGTAATAGGGTCTACCTGCATATTTGCAGCAGAGTTTTCTTTAAACAGTTATATTGGTGTACGACTTTCAGAAACATTCAATCCAATAAGCATTGGGAACTTTGAAATAGTAGGAGTGAGGATGCTAAGTATTCTTAACATACAAAATATGCTTTTAGTAGTATGTTTAACGTTTATTATAAATAAATTTACAGATCATCTAAGTGCGAAAAAAGCGTTACTTTTAGGTCTTGTGCTCTATGGGGTAGGTTATGTGGTAGTAACATCTGCAAACACCTGGTACGTACTAATTATTTTTAACTTTATTGCTACTGTTGGTGAACTTGTCTACTCACCAATCAGAAATGCAGAACAAGCTAATATGATTCCGGCTGACAAGAGAGGATCATATTCAGCCTTTGCGGGTCTATCAGATATTGGGGCGGACCTAATTGCAAGAATGACTATTATCGTCGGTGCATTCTTAATTCCTACGATGATGTCTGTTTATATTGGTATGATTGTAATAATAGGGGCATTTTTCCTATATAAGGGCCTGTTTGTTGGAACTAATAGTCAATCACAGGAAAGATTGAATAAAATTTCAATATAATATAATGCTTAAAATATAATATACACAATTCTTTCTATAGAATCGTAGGATAGGTGTGTAAAGAGGGATTATACAATTTTGGAGGAATTATCATGGTAAAATATATTTCGATTCTTGGTTCAACTGGCTCAATTGGTACGTCTGCATTAGATATAGTCACTTCCCATCCGGAACATTTTAAAATTATTGGTTTAACAGCAAATCACAATATTGACCTTCTCGAACAACAAATACATACATTCCACCCTCGAATTGTAAGTGTAAGCACAAAAGAATTAGCAGATGCACTTCGGAAGCGAATTTCTACGGACACAAAAGTCACATATGGAACAGATGGATTAATTGAAGTTGCAATTCACCCTAATTCTAATCTTGTATTATCTTCAGTTGTCGGTGTCTCTGGTCTCCTTCCAACAATTGAAGCTTTAAAAGCGAAAAAAGATATAGCAATTGCGAACAAAGAAACATTAGTTGCGGCAGGGCATATTGTGACAGATTTAGCGAAACGAAACGGCTGCCGCTTAATTCCAGTAGACA
The DNA here is from genome assembly GCF_040838255.1 of Bacillus sp. C30. Classification (NCBI taxonomy): domain Bacteria; kingdom Bacillati; phylum Bacillota; class Bacilli; order Caryophanales; family Bacillaceae; genus Bacillus; species Bacillus sp. C30. The sequence goes on from NZ_JBFPJH010000381.1 coordinate 1,811, forward strand.
GTGAGCACTCTGCCATTTTTCAATGTTTAAATGGGGAAAATACTCAAGAAATCGAGAGGCTTATTGTTACTGCTTCAGGCGGTGCATTTCGAGATAAAACGCGTGAGGAAATGGAAATCTTACAAGCTAAAGATGCCTTAAAGCATCCCAACTGGTTAATGGGAGCAAAACTAACCATTGATTCAGCTACATTAATGAACAAAGGCTTTGAAGTCATGGAAGCACGTTGGTTATTTGATATCCCTTATGAGAAAATTGATGTTTTAATTCATAAGGAAAGCGTTATTCATTCTTTAGTTGAATTTATAGACGGATCCATCATGGCACAGCTCGGTGCCCCTGACATGAGAATGCCGATTCAATATGCATTCCATTATCCAACTAGATTACAATCAAACTATAAAAAATTAAATCTACTAGAGATAGCTAGCCTACACTTTGAAAAACCAAATTTCAAAAAATTCCCTTGTTTACATTACGCGTATGAATCAGGAAAAATTGGTGGTACAACACCTGCTGTCTTAAATGCAGCAAATGAAATTGCAAATGCGCTATATTTACAAAATAAAATTTCATTTTTTGATATTGAAAAAACAATTTATTCTACTCTTGAAGCTCATCATAGCATTGCAAATCCGGATTTGGAAACAGTACTAGACGCCGATCATTGGGCTCGTGAATATGCAAACGAATTATTAATTAGAAAATGAAAAAAGAGCTAGAACAGAACTCGTCTTTTTTAGCTCTCCATTTTACGTGTTCTTTTATTTTAATACATTTACGTTCACGGAATTGTAAAGAAATGTATTTAAGATATCGCATGCAGAAGGATTTATAGTGATTATTAGTTATGGTCATTGGGAAAGTTCTTTTTAATTAATATAAGCTATATAAGGAATAAAGAAACCTAAAAAAACTGGAGGTAATTATGAAAACTTTCATATATATGGTTAGACACGGAGATTCACCAAAGTTTGGAAAAGAAGGAACAAGAGGATTAACTGAAAAAGGAAAATTAGATGTTCAACGAATAACAGATATATTACAAGGTGAGGGAATCGACGTTGTTATCTCAAGTCCATACAATCG
>NZ_JBFPJH010000382.1:0-2896 GCF_040838255.1 Bacillus sp. C30
CTTTATATCCAATGGATTAATAGGGCTTTGTTTAACATTACCGATGTAGATTCCTGACATTTAATCCCATCTACCTCTCGGTTACTTATATCTTTCTCCCTATCAAAAAAACAACTGTCCAAATAGGAATTACGAGTATACATGTATTCCGACACCCAATAGCAAAGCCTAACGGATTTTCATTTATTTCACTAAAATGAGCTTCATATTCTTTCATATCACGATTGAGCTTTCTTGCGGTTTCTCACTGCAAATACGGCTCCAATTAAGCCAAGTACAACACATGCAAGACCGATCCATTTTATGTATGGATTTTCGGCTTTACCGCCTGTTGTCGGCAGATACGTTTCGATTTTCTTTGGTGTTTCTTCTAGTTTTGGTTTCATAACAATCTGTTGTGGTTTCTCTAATTGTGGAATGATTGGTTTTTCGGTTACTTTTGGTTGTTCCGGTACCTGTGGTTGTGGCGCTTCTGGTTTTTGTGGTTGTTCTGGCTGTTCTGGTTGTGGTGTCTCTGGTGTAGGTGGTGTCGGTTTCTTCTGATCCTTCACCGTATGCTTAATGATTTGACCATCCTCTTTAATTTCAAAAGAGAATATTTCTTCATTTAGTAAATAGCCTTCTGGTGCAAATGTTTCTTGATACGTGTACTTTCCATATGGAAAATCCTTCACTTGTGCGATCCCTTGCTCGTTTGTAGTTGTTTTTGTGATTTCTTTACCCTCTGCTGTATACACTGTGAACTCTACTTTTGGAAGTGTTTTTCCGCTGTCACTTAATTTCTTAATCTCGATGTTTCCTTTTACCTTAGTATTTTGCACTGTAATTGTTGCAACCTCGCCTGTTTTAACTTCAATCTGTTGTGGCTGCCCATTCAATACATAACCAGTAGGTGATTTTATCTCTTTAAGAGTATAAGTTCCGATTTCTAAACCAGAAAGGCTTGCTGAACCTTGCTCATTTGTAGTCATTGTGCCTACTTTTTCGTTTGCACTGTTCATGACTTCAAATACTGCACCTTGTAGTAATTCTTTTTGTTCTCCCACTTTTACAACTTTCAATCCACCAAGGGATTTCCAGTTTACTTGTAGATCGGCACTCACTTTTCCCTCATTTTTTTTTAAAAGGACTGTTGCATCTTGGACTTTATCAGTTCCTTGATAAGCGACTGCCTGTAAAATTGAATTGTTGTTTCGCTTCACCTTTTGTAGAAACAACTTTCGTTCCATTCGGTGCATTAGCGAGTTGAACTGTAAACACACCGTTCTTAGCGTTACTTTCAATTTGATACACTGTCGTTTCAAAGTCCTCACCGTTTAACTTTGCTTCTTGATTGTCTGTTGGTGTTACATTCATGTACATGTCTTGTGTTTCCTGGCTTGCATTCGCACCACCAATAATAGCTTTTACAGCTTTCGCAACATTTCCATTACGATGCTGAACTTCGTTAATGTCTATTTGACCCAACGCTGCCCAAACACTAAGCTGTGTCGCATAATGCGCTTCACTCCAGTTAGAAACTCCTTATTCTTCTGGACTCTTTTGTGGATATCCATTTAGAAGAACCTGATACACAACATCATCTGTGCGCCCCATTTCCGGAAGATCATTACCGTTAGGACTTAATTTTCCATACGTTAAGCAATACGCAATTTGCCCATTCGTATTCTTCAGCAACTCTGTCCGTAGGTTTTCCCCATACATGGGACTAAAACTCCAATCTATTTCGTACTTCTCACGATTAATGACTTCAGCACTCGCCTTGGTAACAAAACTTAAGACAATTAGAAGCATACTCGTTACAATGAGTAACGTTTGATACGATCGTTTCAACATACTAACAGCTCCCTCAAATGATATGCAGTTTTCAAAGATCAATTTTTGAATCGTTAATTCTACTTGAATTACTAGTTTTTTTTACTATAATTAATCGTATATGGTTACTTTTTATCTTTATTTAACGAAATTAACCTTTTAAAAGTTATTCTCGAACTCGATAATACGTTGGTACAAAAAAGTACTCTACAGGCTTTTCAAAAAAAATCGAGATTTTTTTTGCTCGTTCAGCATTAACACCAGATGTACCTTTTTCTATAGAATGTAGCACTTGCGGACTAATGTTTAGTATTTGAGAAAGGAACTCTAAGGAACAATTCCGAGCCTTTCTCTCATGTTTTAAAGCCATATCATAACCACCTTTCGGTTATTCTTACGAATACCATATATCGCTTTTAAAGTTAAATGACCCTCTCTGGAGTTATAACAGACGTATATCTTGCAAAAAAACGCACAACATATCATAAAATTAAGAGGGAGGAAAATAAAAATGAGTATTTTTGGTGCACGTGTAAAAACACTAAGACTAGAAGCTGGATGGAGCATGAAACAGCTAGGTGAAAAAATAGGAGAAGTTAGTGGAACAAGTTTCGCTCAAACAACTGTTTCAAATTGGGAAAATAAAGGGGCTGAACCTCCATATAGCGTTTTAATAGTTATGGCTAATCTTTTCCAGGTCAGTACAGATTATTTGGTTGGCAATACTCAAACCATTCAAAACAAGGAATTGTCTTTAGAAGGACATCAAACAAAAATGGATATTAATATAGAAGATACAGAGGTTGAACAAAATCACGAACTACCTTTTATGACACATGACCTTTATGAAGATCTACTTACATTACCACTAAACAAAAAAGAACAATTAGAGAAACAACTTCATGAATACACAGAATTTATTAGTTATAAGTATGACAAATTACAAGAGGAATATATGAATTTCAGAAAATATATCCAATACGAAATTAAAGCCTCCAGTTCAAATTAACCGGAGGCTTTTCTTAAGTTACATTATTCTATTCTTACATTAACGATTGATATCTCATAATAATAGTTATAC
>NZ_JBFPJH010000383.1:0-2880 GCF_040838255.1 Bacillus sp. C30
GTATACGAATAACTCTATTAATAATGATCATTTAATAGCGCTTGAATCAGAAGCTAACCAGCTTTGTTATATATGGAATAAGATGTAAAGAGTACTATTCATCTCTTTCAATACCTTTTCCATGCATAATTTGGGCACAATTTTCACAGATCCTATCAGTTTCGTTTAATTGAAGCCCACCCTGCATTGTTCCTCACGAACAATGCAGGGTGGGTGTTTTTTCAAAAATAGTTTCTTTAACCATTTCCGCATCCTAACTCACCTCCTCCGAAAGAGTGATATAATGAGCTCTCTCCACTAAATCAGCGTTAACACCCTAGCTTTTTAACCGATGAAGAAGTTCTTCGTTTTTTAGAACATGCAAAAGAAAACCGTTATTATATCGCTTATCTTCTTGCTATTACATGTGGAATGCGTAAAGGTGAAATCTTAGGTATACAATGGAAAAAGATTGCTGATTTTACCTGACATTACTTTAATGGCACTAAATGACCATCTGCAAAAAATCTCTGAGGAAAAAGAGCGATATGATGAAAGCTATAATGACTACGATTTGGTCTGCCGTTTCAGAAGTTTGACACAGCTCTGGAAAAAGCTTATAACGAAAAGTGAGGTTCCTGATATTCGGTTCCATGTTCTGAGGAGTATGTTAAAGCAAGGTATACATCCGAAGATTGTGAGTGAACGATTGGGGCATAAAAAAGTAGGTATCACCTTGGACACCTACTCACATGTTGTACCAGGCCTACAAGAAAAAGCAGTCGAGGATTTTGCAAACAACCTATTTCAAAAACACTAATGTTTGCAAAATGTTTGCAAATACGGATTTTGCATAAAAATACTAGCTTATCCGTGTGACATTGAGAGGAGTCAAAAACATGAAAGAAATCAAAGCTGAACAAGAATTCAAAGACATCATCGCAAGCGAGGAGCCAGTAGTTGTTAAGTTCTTTACTACATGGTGCCCAGATTGCGTGCGTATGGACAACTTTATCGGAGATGTAATGGAAGAGTTCAATAAATTTGAATGGTATTCTATTAATAAAGATGAGTTCCCAAGTATTGCTGAAGAGTATCAAGTAATGGGTATTCCAAGCCTACTTGTATATCAAAATGGCGAAAAGTTAGGTCACTTACATAGTGCAAATGCAAAAACGGAAGAGCAAGTTACTGAGTTTTTAGAAGCATACTAAGAAACGAAAAACCTCTGAAAAATCATCAGAGGTTTTTTTCGTTTTCAAATTGTTCTTTGCCTTTGTCTCTTTCTGGAAAGTGAATATTATAATGCTTTCTCCTCTTCTTATTGAAGAATTTTGTTATCATTTCTTATATATTACTCACATGAGGAATTACAAAGAGTCATTTTGCGAAAAATATATATGAAAAAAATTTTGAGAATCATTATTCTCGCCCTCTTTCCATTTGCCATAATCATCATTAATTGTTTAATAAATTTCCACTTTGTACTTTTCAACATATTTTTCCTTAACGAAACTTTGTTATCCCCTTCTTAAAAAGCTATAAAACGTCAACAATGTTTGTATAGACCCACACGAGTTTCGTTTGATACTCTATGTATAGAAAGAAATTCCTTGTAGAAAGGCGAGTGATTAAAATGGATTCTCTTTCTCATAAAGAAGCTGATAAAGGTGCTATTGTCAGCATTATAGCCTACATATTTTTATCCTCTATGAAAATCATCATCAGTTATATTACCCTCTCTAGCGCATTACGTGCTGACGGTTTGAATAACTTAACGGATATTGGTGCTTCTTTAGCAATATTAATTGGCCTGAAAATTTCTCGTAAGCCTCGTGACCCAGATCATCCATATGGGCATTCGCGTGCAGAACAAATCGCATCACTTGTTGCTTCCTTTATTATGGCAACGGTCGGATTAGAAGTTGTTATTAGTGCAATTCAATCGTTTTTCAATCCGAAACAAGCAGCACCTAATGTACTTGCTGCATGGGTGGCTTTATTTTCTGCTGTCGTTATGTACGGTGTATACAAGTATACGAAAAAGATTGCAATGCGAACAAAAAGTAAATCATTAGAGGCTGCTGCAAAAGATAATTTATCAGATGCTCTTGTAAGTATTGGTACAGTAGTAGGTATAGTCGGAGCACAGTTCCAAATGCCTATTTTGGACCCTATTGCTGCTTTACTTGTCGGTCTTATTATTTGTAAAACCGCGTGGGAAATTTTCGTAGAAGCTTCTCATATGCTAACGGATGGAATTGATCCTGAAAAAATGGATGAATACGCTGATGCTATAGGGCATATTTCAGGTGTAGAACATATTGTAGATATTCGTGCTCGTATGTATGGGAACCAAACGTATGTGGATATTACAATTGAAGTAGATGCTCGAATGGATGTTAGCGAAAGCCATTGTATTACTGACAATATTGAAGATATGCTTCGAAAAAAATTCGGAATTTACCATGCTCATATTCATGTGGAGCCCATGCAAAAAGAACCTATTATGACATAGGTTCTTTTTTAATGAACGCCTTATGAAATATAATACATAAAACGAGCCAGCTACCGCCCGCTGCCCATCCGGCTAATATGTCAGATGGATAGTGCACGCCAAGATAAATTCGGCTAACTGAAATAGATAATACAACGAAGCTTGCTATAAAAATAATCAGCAACTTTTTATGCAATGAAATACGATCTTCTGTAATTGTGACGTATGCAATAAATCCTAAAAAAGCAGTAGCATTCATCGTATGACCGCTCGGAAAGCTATATCCAGTTGCTGTAACAAGCTGCGTCACATCAGGTCGTGCTCGTTCATACCATAGTTTGAGCATACTGTTCAAATAACGTGATCCGTAATAATTAATTGTTAGAAGTAATGCACTTAATATT